>CAVEDG010000102.1:0-6436 GCA_963614205.1 bacterium
AAACGCGCTTGCGCGCGAAACGAGAATGTGATAGACTAGTCGCGTGGCTGAAAAGTGTAGGCCGCGCAAAAGGTACAGGAAGGAGTTCTGAATGAGTTTGAAGATGCATCATCTGGCAGGTCTCTGCCTGTGTGCCGCGGGAGCGGCGCTCGGGGCGGAGAATGTCGTCGTCCAGCAGCCGTTCGCAACGGCGGCCACGGACGTCACGGCCCTCAACGGCGGCGACAAGGCGGGCACGTGGGCGGGCTACGGCTCCGTCACGAACCAGCCGGTTGCGGAGACGGCCGGCTATTCGTACACGGCGAGCGTCGGGCGGCCGATCAACTCGGCGACGGACAAACTCTATCTTTCCGTGGACGGCTACGTGACGTGCACGGCGGCGACGACGGCCAACAAGCCGGCGACGGTCGACATGATGATCCAGATTGCCAAGCCCGAGGACGAGCTTACGATTCCGTCCGGCGAGACGACCTCCGACATCCAGATTGCGGTGGGCGTGCAGAACGACGGCACGCTGAAGGTCTACTGCAAGAACAAGTCCGGTACGGTCGCCTGGTATTCGCTCGGTGATACGGTCTACACCGAAGGTTCGTGGCATCGCGTGAGCTTCACGTTCGACTATGCGAACGGTACCTGCCAGGTGCGTCTCGACGGTGAACCGCTCATGACGGCGAACGGCTACCTCACCTCCGCCAAGACGGGCGGCAACGGGTCGTGGTACACGCTCAACGCCACGGGCACCAATCTCTCGAGCGTGAAGGTGGTCGGCTCCACGGCGATCGACGAGGTCGTGGTGAAGGACGGCGATTCGGTGACGGAAGCGCTGCCGGTGCTCGCGGATGCGGATTCTGCCACGGCGAACGGCGTACCGTACAGCTGGATCGAGCAGCAGGGCATCACGCGCGCCCAGGCCGACGGCAACGCTCCGGACAATTCGGGCATGACCGTGGCGGCGAAGTACAAGACGGGTCTCACGGTTGCCGACGGCAGGACGTACGCGATCACGGCGATGTCGATGGCGGGCGGCACGGGCGCGGTCAAGGCCACGCTCACCATCCCGGCGATGAACCCGCCTTCGGGCCGCAAGAACGTGATCGTCTACGGCACGTCCGCGAGTGATCTGGATCAGATGCAGGATCTCTCGGCGAATCAGACCTCGGTGGAACTTTCGGTGACGCCGGCGGAATCCGGCGTGACGAAGATCTACTACCAGCTCAAGAACGTGGCCCAGTAAGCGCACGGAACGAAAGGAATCCGAACATGAAGAAACTGACGATGACTTTGGGCGTTGCGGGGCTGGCTCTGGCCTCGTGGGCGGCCGTGAACGACACGCTGATCGCGTTCTCGACGCCGGGCCCGGATACGTATCTGGACGGCACCACGGTGCAGGACGGCGAGTGCTACGCGCTCGTGTGGTCCGCCGACGGCGTGTTCGAAGGCGTGAAGGCCGACGGCACGGCGGTGGATCCGAACGACCGCGTGGTGCTCGTGGCGGCCGCGGCGAAGGACGGGCGCTGCCCGGACATGGTCTACCAGATCGACGCCGATGAGGCGAAGACCCTGGACGGCGGCCAGTACGGCGTCTACCTGCTCGACACGCGTCGCGCGGTCGAGGGCGCGACGGTGGTGGGTCTGAACAAGGACACGGGCGCGCTCGACTACGTGAAGAGCTACGCCTCGGCGGTGGATGGCGTGAAGGCGGCGGCGAGCGGCCTCGCCTCGGCGTCCGCGGCGCAGGCCGTGGGCGGCACGGCGACGGCGTACGTGGAAGTCGCCAAGCCGGTCGTGGCCATCGAGGTCAAGGCGGCGACGATTCGCCTCACCGTCACGGGCATGTCGCCGGTGGCGGACTACTGGGTCGTGAAGGGGACGGATCTGAAGAACGTCTCGGAAAAGATCGCCGACGTGCCGGCGGACGGCGTGGTGGACGTGGAGAAGACGTCCGGCACGGCCTTCTTCCAGGTGCAGGGCGGTATCAAGAAGTGAGCGAAACGCGGAAAGGAATCTGAACAATGAAATTCCGTTTGACTTTGGGATGTGCGCTGATGGGCGCAGTGGCCTTTGCGGCGGCAAGCAGTGCAGATGCCGTCATCACGGGCGGCAACGTCTGCGGCCTCATGAACGTGCCGAGCAACGCCAGGGAAACGCTGATCGCGGTGCCGTGGGTCACGGTGGGCGGCGGCGACGCGACGATGAAGGTCGCGAACCTCGTCAAGACCGACACGCTCTCCGCGGGCGACGAACTCTACTTCTACGACGGCTCCACCTACTATCGCTGGGTGCTGACGAATGGCACGTGGACGCCGACCGCGACGACGAAGAAGGTGAATGGTCAGAACCTTACGCTCACCGCGCCCGGCGCCGACTACGCGATCGCGCGCGGCAAGGGGCTCTGGCTCGTGCGTCAGGACGCGTCGAAGGAGATCTGGCTCTACGGCCAGCATGATGCTTCGGCGGTCTCGGTCACGATCACGGCGGGCACGGCGTCTGCGCCGGCCTACACGCTGATTGCGAACCCGAACACGGCCGCCTACGACCTCAACGCGAAGGGCGTGACGGGCACGGTGGGCGACATGATCGTCTTCGGCGGCAGCGAGGGGCAGACGCTCTACACCTACAAGGCGACGGGCTGGACGCGGAAGGTTGAGACGCAGAAGACCGTCGGTTCAAAGACCATGACCGTGAAGAAGGATTCGACGGACGGCTGCACGATTCCAGCCGGTCAGGGCGCCTGGTACGTGAGCGTGGGCGGCAGCCCCACGATCGTCTGGTAGTCGCGCGAACGAGAAAGGAAACAGAGACATGACTTCGATGAAGAAAGTTCTTCTGCTCGCGGCTGTGGCCGTTGGCGTTCTGTCGGGTTCGGCGGATACGCTCTACTGGCAGGTCGGCGATTCGGGCTACACGGGTACGGATGCCGCCTATGCGTCATTGTTCGCGAAGACGGATTCTGGTACGGTCACGCTGATCGATGGCGGCTATGACTTCACCGGTGACGAAGGCACGGGGCCGTTCGCTTCGGATCTCGGTGAGTCAACGGGTGCGACCTATTCGTTCTTCGTGGAACTGTATAATTCCTCCCTTGACACGGTCTTCGTGGGCGACTCGGCGAACTACGACACGCTGGTCTCCTCGGGCTATGTGTCGACTTCGGGTATCTCGACGCCGACGTACGCGACGTCGAGTTGGGCGGCCGTCAGGACTGGTTCCGTGCCGGAGCCGACGAGCGGCGTGCTGCTGCTGGTGGGCGCGGGCATGCTCGCGCTGCGTCGGCGCCGTCGCGCGTAGGGCGCGGTGGCTGCGCGGTTGGAAACCCAATTGACGAACAAGGCGGGTCGGCGACGGCCCGCCTTCTCCATAATCGCAGGAGAGGAAATCGATGCGGAAGTATTACGACGAGGATGACGAGATCGAGGCGCGCACGGATCGGCGCGAACAGTTCAAGGGAATGCCGGCGGAGCATCTGGGCCGGCTCGACTTCGTGCTGGCGCTCGTGCTGGGCGTGTTGGCGTTTGCGGGTCTGACGCTTTTCGCGTTTCCGGGGCTGAGCCCCGCGGCGTGGACGAGCGCGGTGGAGGCGGCGGGTCTGCGTCCGCCTGCGGCCGTCTTCCCGGGGCTCTGGCGCGTGCTGGCGCATGCGTTCTATCTGGGCGGCGCGGCGTCGGGCACGGCGGCGTTGCCGTGGGCGGGGCATGCGTGCGTGGCGCTCACGACGGGCGTGGCGTACCTCTTTCTGCGCACGCTGCTCGCGTTTCTCGTGCGGGGGCGCCTGCGCTATGCCGTGCGCCGCATCGTGGTGCAGCGCGTGGCGGCGGCGCTGGGCGCGCTCTTCTTCGCGTGTGCGGATCCCGTGTGGACGGCCGGCCAGGCGTTCACGCCGGATGGTCTGCTGCTGCTGCTCACGCTCGTGCAGATGCTCTTCTTCGCGCTCTTCCTGCTGCAGGGACGGCTGAGGACGGGCCTTGCGGCGATGTTCCTCGCGGGTGCGCTGATGGCCGAGACGCCGATGGGGCTTCTGCTGCTCGCGGGATGCTGGGGCGCCTATTTGCTCGCGTACCGCACGGGCACGCTGTGCGAGAACTCACCGCTGCTGAATCCCGTCTCGGGGGCGTCCGCGAAGTGGATGCTCACGGTGGCGTGGGCGTTTGGCGCGGGCGCGACGATCGCGCTGAACTGCGTGACGTTCATGTCGATGGAGGGGCTTGCCGCGGCGGGCGGCACGGGCGGCGATGTGCCGCTCATGTACCTGCTCTGCTGGTGGGGGCGCGTGATGGGCGCGGCGAACGTGTTCGGCTGGGTGCTCGGTCTCGGCGTGTGCGCGCTGCCGTGCGCGCTCGCGGCGGCGATGCTGCCGCGCGCGGTGGACGAGGAGCAGTTCATGCCCTACCACGTGGGCGCGGTGTTCTTCTTCGCGGGTGCGCTCACGTTCGCGCAGCTCGCGATGCTCGCGCCGCTCTGGTTCTGGTCGTGGGCGGAGGCGGTGCAGATCCACTCGCCGTATCTGCATCAGATGTTCATGCTGTGCGCGGCGGCCACGGTCGTCTTCGCGCTCACCGTGCTGGGCTGCGACGCGGCATGCCGCAACCACGTGCGCCTCGCGGAGCAGCGCTTCGCGGATCTCGGCGGCGAGAGCGGCGAAGGCGCCGCCGTAGTGGGCGGCACGAAGCGCGGCGGCTTCATCGTCTTCCTCGTGGTGGCGGCGCTGCTGACGGCGGGCGTGCTGCCGGGGCGCGCGCTCACGCGCACACGCCAGATGCTCGCGCTCATCGAGGACTACGCGCAGGAGGTGGTCGCGGAGTGCGGCCCCGTGCAGTGGCTCTTCACGGACGGCGCGTTCGACGCGCGCCTCGAGCTCGCGTCCGCCGAGAAGGGCGGCGCGCTCAAGACGCTCTCGATGATGTCCGTCAATTCGTCCTACGACCAGGCGGTGCGCACGCGCGGCGCGCTCGACGCGGAAGACCGCGCCACGCTCGCGATGGGCGCGCCGGTGGCGCTGCGCAGCTGGATGCGCGACAAGCCGGCGCGGATGAAGGAGGCGGCCGTGCAGCTGGGCTTCGAGCTCTGGAAGCGCGAAGGCCGCGAGCTGCCGGTGTGCTCCGGCGTGCTTGCGCGGCCGGGCGGCATGGAGGCGGCGGACTGCGCCGCGGGCGTGACGCGCGCGACGGCGCTCGCCGACCGCATCCTCGACTTCTACGCCGCGGGCGGTCTCTCGAAGATGGCGGGGCGCCGCCTGCGCGAGCTCTTCCTCTTCGCGCAGTGGCGCATCGCGCGCCTGGCGCGCATGCGCGCGGAACGCGCCGACCGCGCGGGCGACACCGCCGCGGCCATGAAGGACGTGAAGCTCTCCGACGCGCTCGACGAGTCGAACGAGTCGCTCACGAAGATCCTCACCGCGCTCGAGCGCGCCAAGACGACCACACTCAAGCAGATCACGCCGCGCGAAGGCCTGCAGCTCGCGCTCGCGCGCGCCGACTTCGTGCTCGCTCGCCGCTATGGCGAGGTCATCCTCGAGGCCGACCCCGACGAGCCGGACGCAAACTTCGGCGTGGGCATGAGCTACTACACGCAGAAGCAGTGGGCGCGCGCGGAGGAGTTTTTGCGGCGCTGCCTCGTGAAGAAGCCGAAGGAGCCCGCCGTGTGGAACAACCTCGCGATGATCTGCCTCAACACGAAACGCTTCGACGAGGCGGAGCGCCACGCGAAGAAGGCGCTTGAATTCATCCCCGAATCCGCCGAGGTGAAGGACACGCTGCGCGCGATCCGCGAGGCGAAGGCTGCGGCCGAGAAGGAGAAGAACGAGGCGAAGGCGGCGCCCGGAAAAACGGCGGGAAGGGCGGCGAAATGATTTTTTTCGCTTTTGCTCAGTTTCCGCTTGCATAAAATCCGAAAAACCGCTATTCTATAGGCGTTGCGCACGATGTCCGTTGTGCAAACTCAAAAAAGGAACGAACAACATGGCTAAGAAAGAACCCGTCCCGACCACGAAGAGCGGTCTGATGAACGCGCTCGCCCTCGCCGGCGAGATCAAGAAGGCCCAGGCGGTCGCGGTCTATGAAAAGCTGATCGAGCTCGCCTACGAGGGCGCCCGTCAGAACGAGAAGGGCTGGGTGCTTCCCGGCCTCGGCAAGCTCCTCATCGCGAAGCGCGGCGCCCGCAAGGTCCGCAACCCGCTGACGGGCGAGACGATCAAGAAGCCCGCGTGCAAGGTTGCGAAGTTCCGCCTCGCGAAGGCCGCGAAGGACGCGCTCGTTCCGCCGAAGGCCCCGAAGGCCGCCAAGAAGTAAGACGTCTTCCGCCTTTCTCCATACGGTCGTCCGTCGTCTCGACGGGCGACCGTTTTTTTTTCGGAAATCTACTCGAGGCCCGGAAGAATGTGGCGTTGTTCGCGCGCGATCGTCGTGGCGCCGCCGTGGCCGGGGATGACGCGCGTCTCGGG
>CAVEDG010000103.1:0-6435 GCA_963614205.1 bacterium
GGGCGTCGCCGCGCTGAAGAACGAGACGGGCGTGACGCCCGGGCTCGCGGTCATTCTCGTGGGCGACAACCCGGCCTCCATCAGCTACGTGACGGCGAAGGAGAAGGCGTGCCGCGAGGCGGGCATGTACTCGCGCGAGATCCGCCTGCCGGCCGACGCGCCCGAGGCGACCGTGCTCGACGCCGTGCGCGCGCTCAACGCCGATCCCGCGATCCACGGCATCCTCGTGCAGCTGCCGCTGCCGAAGGGCATCGCCGAGAAGAAGGTCATCGACGCGATCGCGCCGGAGAAGGACGTGGACGGCTTCACGCCCGTGAACGTGGGGCGCATGCTCATTGGCGACGACTGCTTCCTGCCGTGCACGCCGCACGGCATCATCAAGCTCATCCAGACGGCGGGGCTCGACGTCTCGGGCAAGCACGCCGTGGTGATCGGCCGCTCGAACATCGTGGGCAAGCCCGTGGCGGCGCTGCTCGCGCGCAAGGGCGCGGGCGCGAACGCCACCGTCACGCTCTGCCACACCGGCACGCCCGACATTTCCCTCTACACGAAGACGGCCGACGTGGTCGTGGTGGCCGCGGGCCGGCCGAACACGCTCACGGGCGACATGCTCAAGCCCGGCGCCGTGGTGATCGACGTGGGCGTGAACCGCGTGCCCGACGCGACGCGCCCGAAGGGCTACCGCCTGTGCGGCGACGCCGACTTCGACTCGTGCGCGGCCGTGGCCGGCGCCATCACGCCCGTGCCCGGCGGCGTGGGCCCCATGACGATCACGATGCTGCTGTGGAACACCCTTGAAAGCGCGCGCAAGGTCGCGCGGACATGACCTCGATCAGGACGACGAACATGAAGATTCTTGGAGACCCCCTCTTTGCGAAGAACGCCGACGGCTCGCTCAAGTCGCGCATCGGCACGCTCTTCTTCCGCACCCCCGGCCTCGTGACGTGCCGCGGCGTGCACGCGATGCAGCGCATCGCCTGGACGAACGAACTCAACCGCCAGCGCGCGGAGGCCGGCCAGCCCGCGCTCACCGAGGCCGAGGCCATGGCCGAGTGGGCCGATTCCGCCGACCTCCTCTTCACGGACGACACGGTGCTCATCCGTCCCGACCCGAACCGTATGGATCTCGCGATCAAGGCGGACGAAGTGCTGCAGACGCTCGTCTCGAAGCGGCGCATCCGCTTCCTCAACACGAGCTCGGCGAAGGTGCGCGACGCCCTGCGCGCGCGCGGCGAGAACTGGCGCATGGCGCGGGCCTCGCAGAGCGCCGAGGACATCGTGAAGTCCATCGAGAGCGCGCACGTGGCGATCGCCCACGCGCGGGTGTTCTACTACAACGGCAGCACGGGCACGCGCTGGCTCACGGTGGGCGGCTACGAGACCATCGCCGCGCTCGACGCGACGGAGTTCCGCGCGCAGATCGCGGAGATCGTGCATGGCCTTTCCGCGCACAACCGCCTGGGTCAGCCCGAGATCGCGCTCTTCCCCGCGTCGCTCGACGAGAGCGTGACGGCGGCGTTCCGCGCGATCGCGCCCGAGGCGCTCGACGACGCGGCGCTGCGCGCGGCCGTGGACGCGGCGATCACGCGCTGGCGCATGGCGCTGCCCGCGACCCTGCGCGAGGAGACCACGGAGAACTTCGCCTGGCGCGCCGAGATGGACGCCACGCTCACGCGCGTGCCCAACGAGACGGGCGTGCGCGACCAGGATCTCATTCAGGGCATCTCGCCCGAGTTCTTCCGCCAGATCGAGTGGCTGCCGGGCGGCCGCGTGGAGAACGGCGAGCTCATCTTCGACTCGCTCTACGACGAGGCCGCGCGCACGCGCGATCCCGAGCTGCTCGCCCTGTGCGACACGCGCGCCCGCGCGCTGCTCTTCAACGCCATGCGTCTCTTCGGCACGATCGAGTACATCAACATCGGGCGCATCTCGCGCTCGCTCGCGCGCCATCCCGTGGCGGGCGCGCACCGCGGCGGCGTCTACATCGTGCAGACGAAGATGTCCGACGCCGCCGCGCCGCGCCTCGACATCGTGCGCTTCCAGAAGTGGGGCATCGCCGAGCACCTCGACGAAGGCCACGACCTGCTGCGCGCCATCCTCGAGGCGGACGAATACGCCGACTACATCCTCGACCGCCGCCTCGCCTGCCGTCAGCTCGGCATGGACCTGCCGCCGCAGATCAGCCTCGGCCACATCTCCGAGCGCTACGCCGGGCGCAGTCAGAACCAGTACCGCGGCACCACCGTGCGCGCCTCCTACTTCGCGCGCGCCTACGTGCCCGGCACGGCCTCCGACAAGATTCCGCCGGAACGCTTCCGCAATCCCGCGTTCGCAAAGGCGTTCGCGTTCCTGATGGGCCAGGCCGCCGCGCGCGACCTCGTGGTCGGCCGCGCCGCCACCGAGACGGGCGAGAGCGTGTTCGACTCCAACTTCGAGGTCGTGCAGTGCGGCCCGGACGGCCTGCCGCAGCGCCTCGTGGTCACCGACCACGCCGGCTCCTTCGTCAAGTACCAGGAACCGTTCGACGCGCTCATCGCCCCCTACGCCCGCGTGGCGCTCAGCCGCGAAACGCTCGTGGACGACTTCGCGGACTTCGCCAAGACGTACGTGCTCGGCTTCGAGCGTACGCTCGCCGCCACGCAGGAGGCCTACCGCGCGCACCGCCGCGCCTTCGACGAGCTCTTCCTGCACCGTCCCTACGACGAGGCCGGCTCCGGCGCCTACCGCTGGACGTGCATCCTGCGCCGTCTCGACGCCTGCGACCCGCGCGCCGTGGCGAACGCGCTCAAGACGGCGATTCAATCCCAGGCCTAGCCGATGCTGCGCTACGTCGTCCGACGCCTGCTCGAACTGCTGCCAACCACGTTCGGGATCCTCGTGCTCACCTTCGTGCTCTTCCACGTGGTGGGCGGGTCGCCCGCGCTCGCCGTGCTCGGCAAGAACGCGACGAAGGAGTCCATCGCGGCGTTCAACGCGCGCTACGGCTACGACAAGCCGCTGCTCTGGAACACGGCGCCCGGGGCCTCGTTCTTCGACTCGCAGTTCTGCCACTTCGTGGGGAATCTCGCCAAGGGCGACTTCGGCGTCTCCACGCAGTACGACGAGCCCGTGGCGGACATCCTCGCGCGCGGCGTGGGGCCCTCGCTCTCGCTCACCGTGCCGATTCTCGTGGGCGGCACGGGCGCGGCGCTCGCGCTCGCGCTGCTGTGCGCGGCGTGCCGCGGCGGGTGGCTCGACCGCGCCGTGCTCGTGGGCTCCACCGTGCTCATGAGCGTGAACTACGTGGTGTGGGTGCTCGCGGGGCAGTTCTTCCTCGCGTTCAAGGGCGGCGTCTTCCCGATCTGGGGCTACGAGAACTGGACGTACCTCGCGCTGCCCGTGCTCATCGGTGTCGTCTCGGGGCTGGGCGTGGACGTGCGCTTCTTCCGCACGGCGATCCTCGACGAGATCTACAAGCCCTACGTGCGCACGGCGCGCGCGAAGGGGCTTGGCGGCGCGGCGATCCTCGTGCGGCACGTGCTGCGCAACTCGCTCATCCCGATCGTCACCTACGTGGCGCTCGCGATTCCCTATCTCTTCACGGGCTCGCTGCTGCTCGAAAGCTTCTTCGGCATTCCCGGGCTCGGCAGCGTGTCGCTCAACGCGATCCATTCGGCCGACATGGCCGTGGTGCGCGCCGTGGTGGTGCTCGGCGCCCTGCTCTACCAGGGCGTGAACCTCGCCACGGATCTCTGCTACGCGGCGCTCGACCCGCGCGTGCGGCTCGGGTGACGGCAAGCCGGCAATCGACAATCAGCAATCGGCAGTCAACAAAAAGGATGACAATGAAAACACAACAGACGACACTTCTTCGGGCGGCCGCGTGCGCGGCCCTCGCCACGTTCACGGGCCTCGCCGGCACGGCGACCGTGACCATGGAGGCGGGCGAACACTGGTGGGGCGCCGCGAACTACTTCGGCACGAACATGCCGTTCACGGCGAAGACCGACCTGCGCATCGACCTGCGCAACGACAACTACCACAACCAGTGCGCCTCGTTCCTCGTCTCCGACCGCGGCCGCGTGGTGTGGACGGAGGAGCAGGCGCTCATCACGATCAAGGACGGTGCGATCACGGTGGAGGCGCCGAGCGAGGTCGTGGTGAAGAAGGCCGGCGCGTCGCTGCCCGACGCCTACCGCCACGCGATGCGCACGTGGTTTCCGCCAAGCGGCAAGATGCCCAACGCGCTGTTCTTCAGCGCGCCGCAGATCAACACCTGGATCGAGCTCACCTACCACCAGAACCAGAAGGACGTGCTCGCCTACGCGCAGTCCATGCTCGACAACGGCGTGCCGGCGGGCGTGCTCATGATCGACGACACGTGGCAGGTCGGCTACGGCGACTGGCGCTTCGAGCCCTCGCGCTTCCCGGATCCCAAGGGCATGATGGACACGCTCCACAAGATGGGCTACAAGGTCATGGTCTGGATGTGCCCCTACGTGGGCATGGATCTGCCCGCGTTCCGCCGCATCGCCTGGGGCGTGAACCCGGACGACGTGCGCGGCTATCCCGTGACGGGCGGCTTCCTCGCGCCGAAGGGCGTGCGCCCGGGCCTGAAGGGGCGCGCGACGGTCAAGCCCTGCGTCTGGTGGAACGGCTACAGCGCCTTCCTCGACTTCTCGCATCCGAACGCGAACGCCTGGTTCACGGAGACGCTCGACGGTCTCGTGAAGGAATACGGCATCGACGGCTTCAAGCTCGACGGCGCCGACCTCTCGGACTACAACCTCGCCACGTGCGAGGCGTTTGACCCGCGCACGACGAGCGGCGAGCTCAACAACGGCTACGCCGCCTATGCGCTGCGGTATCCGTTCTGCGAAATCCGCAACCTGTGGCGCATGCAGCAGATGCCGGTCGTCGTGCGCCTGCACGACAAGCCGCACACATGGGAGGCGCTCCGCCGCATCGTGGCGGACATGATGGGCGCGGGCATCCTCGGCCAGCCGTTCATCTGCCCCGACATGGTGGGCGGCGGCGAGTGGACGACGTTCATCCCCGGCTCTCCGTTCGAGCCGGATCTCTTCGTGCGCAGCGCGCAGGTGCACGCGCTCTGCCCGATGATGCAGTTCTCCGCCTCGCCGTGGCGCGTGCTCGACGCGGCGCACCAGAAGATCGTGCGCGACGCGGTGGCGCTGCGCCAGAAGTTCGCGCCGACGTTCGTGACGCTCGCCGAAAAGGCGGCGAAGACCGGCGAGCCGATTCTGCGCAGCCTCGAGTACAACTATCCGAACAAGGGCTACGCGACGGTGATCGACCAGTTCATGATGGGCGAGGACCTGCTCGTGGCGCCGCAGCTCGACAAGGGCGCCGCGTCGCGCGCGGTCGTGATTCCGCCCGGCACGTGGCAGGCGGACGACGGCACGACGGTCGAGGGCCCGAAGACGGTCACCGTGGCGACGCCGCTTGCGCGCCTGCCGCATTTCGTGCGCGTGCGCTAGGCGCTGAGGAGTGCGCGTGAAGCCGGCATGAAGGCGCTGTTTTCGAGACTGAGCTGGGGCGGGCGACTCTGCCTCGTGGTCATCGCGGCCTATTTCGCGGTCGCGGTGTACGGCGAGGTGCAGTACCGCGTGGCGAAGGCGCGCGACGTCACGCCCGCCTACAACGTGGTGCACGAGGAGTGCCGGTACCGGCCGCCGCTGAGCGAAGGCGGCGGACTGCTCGGCACCGACAACCTCGGGCGCGACGTGGCGGCGCGGCTCGTGCAGGGCGCGCGCATCGCGTTCCACGTGGGCATCATGACGTCGCTCATCGCGATTCCGCTCGGCGTCGTGCTGGGGCTGCTCGGCGGCTACTTCGGGGGCAAGGTCGATTCGGTGGTCGTGTGGCTCTGCGCCACGGTGGCCTCCATGCCGGGGCTGCTCTTCATCCTCGCGATCTCGCTCGTGGTGGGGCAGGGCCTGCTCGGCATCTACCTCGGCATCGGCCTCACCACGTGGGTGGGCGTGTGCCGCACGATCCGCGCGGAGGTGATGAAGCACCGCGACCGCGCCTACGTGCAGGCGGCGCGCGTGCTGGGCTATTCGCACGCGCGCATCATGTTCCGGCACATCCTGCCGAACGTCGCGCACATCATCCTCATCCAGTTCTCGATCCGCTTCCCCGGCGCCGTCGCCACGGAGGTGTTCATCTCGTTTCTGGGCATCGGCGTGCAGGGCGAGCCGAGCTGGGGCATCATGATCAACAACGCGCGCCTGCGCCTCTGGCAGGGCGTGTGGTGGGAAATGACCTTCGTCACGCTCGCGATCTTCACGCTCGTGCTCGTGTTCAACCACCTTGCGGACGAGCTGCGCGACCTGCTCGATCCCGCGCTGCGCAACGAACGAGGCTGAGACATGGTTTCACTGCATCTCGACATCGACGCGCGCGGCCGCGCCGCCTTCCGCGTCCTGGCGCCCC
>CAVEDG010000104.1:0-6418 GCA_963614205.1 bacterium
AGTTAAAGTTTAAAGGTTAAAGATTAAAGATTAAAAAGTAAAAGGGAGTGTTAAAAATTAGACATTGGGAACTTTCAATTCTAACTTTTAACTTTTAACCTTTAATTTTTAATTTTTTAATGTCAGTGAAATAAGGGAAAGTGAAATGGATAAAGCACTTGTAGGTATCGTGATGGGCAGCGACAGCGACTGGCCCCTCGTGAAGAAGGCGTGCGACACGCTTGACGGGTTCGGCGTGCCGTACGAAACGCGCGTGATCAGCGCACATCGCACGCCCGAGGTGGCGCTCGACTATGCGCGGACGGCGGAAGGGCGCGGCCTCAAGGTCGTGATCGCCGCGGCCGGAGGCGCGGCGCATCTCGGCGGCGTGCTCGCGGCCGGCACCGTGCTGCCCGTGATCGGCATTCCCGTGGCGGGCGGCGCTTTGAACGGACTCGACGCGCTCTATGCAACGGTGCAGATGCCGTCCGGCGTGCCCGTGGCCACGGTGGCGTGCGGCAGCGCGGGCCCGACGAACGCCGCGCTCCTCGCCGTGCAGATCCTCGGCACGGCCGACGCGAAGCTGCGCGAGGCGTTCCACGCCCACAAGGCCGCGCTCGCCGCCAAGGTCGACAAGGCCAACGCGCGCATCCACGAGGCGCAATGAAGCTTCGCGTCTTTGGAAGCGGCTCCAAGGGAAACTGCCTGGCGGTGCGCGGCGGCGGAAAGCTGCTGCTCGTGGACTGCGGGCTCTCCTGCCGCGAACTGACGAAGCGCATGGCCGCGTGCGGGCTCTCGCCCGACGCGGTCGACGGCGTTCTCTTCACGCACGACCACAGCGACCACTGCGCGGGACTCACCACGTTCCACCACAAGTACCCGAACGCCGCGCTCTACGCCAACGGCGAGACTGCCGACGCGATCGCGTCCGTCACGGGCGTGGAGGACGGCTGGTGCGTCTTCGAGACGGCCGAGCCGTTCACGGTCGGCGGGCTCACGGTGACGTCGTTCTCCGTGCCGCACGACGCGGCGGACACGGTGGGCTATCTGATCCGCGACGGGGCTTCCGCGCTCTTCATTGGCACGGACATGGGCGTGATGACGCTGCCCGCGAAGGAGGCGCTTGCGCAGGCGACGTGCGCGGTGCTCGAGTCGAACCACGACCGCACGCTGCTCGCGCGCTCGTCGCGGCCTGAATCGCTCAAGCAGCGCATTCGCGGGCGCAGCGGCCATCTCTCCAACGACCAGGCCGCCGACGCCGTGCGCGAAGTCAACCCGCGCGCCCTGCGCGCGCTCCTGCTCGCGCACCTCTCCGGCGAATGCAATGCGGACTATCTCGCCCGCGAGGCGATGGAAGGCGCCCTTCGCGACCTTCACCGCACCGACGTCGCCCTGGCCGTTCTCTCGCAGACCGACCCCAGCGACCTTTTTGAGTTCTAACACGGCTTGCGTTTCGGCGCGGAAAATTGTAAACTATTCAAATCACAAAGCAGAAGGTAGGCATCGAATGAAACGGACAATTTTGCTCAAGACGGCGGTCGCTGCGGCGTCCGCAGGCGTGCTTTCGGCCTTTGCGCCCGCGTTTGCGCAGGACGAGGCGGAGGCCGAGAAGCCGGCTGAAGAGGTCGTGGCGGCGGCGGAGACGGCGGCGAAGCCCGCGAAGGCGTTCGCGGCGCTCATGCGCTGCACGAAGGCGTCGGGGGCGGTGCAGGTGCTGCGGCCGCGCACGACGGACTGGATCGCCGCGACGGAAGGCAGCTACTATCCGTTCGGCACGGCGGTGCGCGCGACGGGCGAAGGCCCCGAGGCGCCGAAGGCGGTGTTCACGCTGGGCGACAAGGCCGAGCTCGTGATCGACCGCGCGGCCGAGTTCGCCACGCGCGAGGTCGCGATCGGCGAGGCGGCGCGCGCGCTGGAGCTTCGGGGCGGGCGCGTGACGGTGAAGCTGCCGCGCACGCTGGGCGTGGGGCTCTTCACGGTCGTGGCGCCGGCGTTCGCGTGCGAGAATCTCGCGGGCGAGAGCGTGTTCGACTACGCGCCCACGAACGACGGCGACGAGGCCGTGGTGCGCTGCGTCACGGGCACGCTGTCGCTGAAGGGCGCACACTACGCGATTCCGCGCATGGGCGCCGCCAACCAGATCCGCATCCGCACCACGGGCGACCAGCTCTTCAGCTCGCTGCGCGGCGAGAGCGGCACGTGCAAGGTGCTGCTCGACCAGGGCCTGGGCACCGAGAAGAACTTCGAGACGGGCGAGGTCAAGGACGTGGCCAAGACGCTCGAGTTCGAGATGTCGCCGAAGTGCGCGATCAAGATCTTCCGCGCGAAGTCCGCCATCGGCGGCCGCGTGAGCGTCTCCACGATGACCTTCGGCGCCTCGGGCGACATGCTCAACCGCATCGTGTTCGCGGAAGGGCTCTCGAGCATCAACTCCGGCGAACTCGTGATTTCGCCCAAGATCCCCGAAGGCGTCAAGGGCGCCAAGAAGGCGAAGGCCGCGGCCGACGAGGACGACGACGCCGAGACCGTGGAGGACGACGCCCCGGCGGAGAAGGCCGCCGACGAGGAATCCGCCGACGACGACAAGAAGACCGAGAAGAAGGCCGACGACGACGACGAAATCTGACGCCCGCGCCCGCAGGGCATGATTCCACAGTTTTAAGACGTATAGCAAAACTCAGAACAGGACAATCCAAGTGGTCATTCATCATTTCAACCGCCTTATCCGGAACAAGTGGGTCTGGGGCGTGTTCGCCGTCGCAATTTCGATCTTCTTCGCATTCGATTTCCTCTTCACGGGCGGTGGCGGCAGTTCGGGTCCGAGCGTGGGCACGCTCGGCGACAAGCCCATGGACGTGGACTATTTCAGCGTGCTCGTGCGCGACGCGCGCGGCATCGGGCGGCAGAGCGATTCGCGCCTCTCCAACGCCGAGGCCAATCGCCTCGCGTGGCGCGCGGCGGCGGCGCTCGCCGTGGCGAAGGAGCAGCATCTCGAGGCGACCGACCGCGACGTGCAGGAGGCCGTGCGCCGCGACCCGTCGTTCAGCGACGGCGGCGTGTTCAACATGGCGCGCTATGAGGGGCTGCTGAAGGAGAACGGCCTCACGCCGCAGATGTTCGAGGCCTATCTGCGCCGCCGCCTCACGCTCGCGAAGATCGAGCGCGTGGTGCTCGGCAGCGCCACCTGGGTCTCGCCCCTGGAGCTCGCGGGCGCGGTCAACGACTGGACGGATCAGTTCACGGTGCGCGTGGCCTCCTACGTCGACAAGGCGTTCGACAAGGTCAAGATCGACGACAAGGGCGTGGAGGCCTACTACAACGCCCACACGAACGCGATCGCCCTGCCCGACTGCGTGCGCGTGCGCTATGCCCGCTTCCAGGCGGACGCCCCGGCGCGCCTGGCGCAGTTCAAGATCACCGAAGACGAAATGCACGACCACTACGACGCCACGTCCACGCGCTTCGAGACGACGGGCACGAACGGCGTGACGACCACGAAGAGCTTCGACGAGGTCAAGGGCCAGCTCGAGAAGGAACTGCAGGTGATCGCCTCCGTGGAGGCCTACCGCACGAACCTGCTCGCGCGCGTGTTCCCGCAGGAGAACGCGAAGATCGACGAGTCGGTGGATCTGCTCGCGAAGATCGCGAAGGAGGACAAGGTGAAGGTCAACACCTCGCCGCGCTTCTCGCTCGACGGCCGCGTGGTGAAGGGCTTCATGGTGCGTCCGAGCGAAGTCGTGCGCGACTGCCCGGAGTTCCTCTCGACGGTGTCCGAGCTCGACGTGGACTCGGCGATCACGCGCTACGGCGTGGTGGCGGGCACGAACGCGGTCTACCTTGTGGAGCGCATTGGCTTCCCGTACAAGGACGCGGACGGCGTGACGACGAACGCCTTCGAGAAGGCGCACGTGCCGTCGTTCGCGGAGGCGAAGGAAATCATCCGCGGCGACGCGCTTGAAGACGCGCGCAAGACGGCGTTCAAGGCGAAGGTGGAGGCGGCGCGCGCGTTGGCGGCGGCGGCGCTTGCGAAGGGCAAATTCGACGAGAAGGCGTTCGGCGCCACGTCGATGACGACCTCCACGGTGTTCTCCGTCGCCTCGATGCGGCGCGACATGTTCCTCGACGCGATGTACGTCGCGCCGGCCACGATGAAGCTCGCGAAGGGGCAGATCTCCGAGTTCGTCGCCACGGGCAATCCGCGTCAGGCGCTGCTCGTCTACGTGGAAGACCGCAAGCCCGGCGACGCCGCGCAGGCGGAGATGAGCCGCGCGCAGCTGCGCGACGACCTCGCGCGCGCCGCGGCGATGACGCTGCCCACCGCGTGGCAGGCGTGGAATCTCGACCGCATCGGCTACGAGACCACGGCGGGCTCCTCGGTTTCGGAGGAGACGACGGACGATGACGCTTTCGATTCGGCGAATTGATCCGGCGGCGCAGCTGCCGACCTACGCCCATCCCGGTGACGCCGGGATGGACGTTCGTTCTGTCGAGACGCTCACGCTGCAGCCGGGCGCGCGCGCGCTCGTGCACACGGGGCTCGTGTTCCAGCTGCCGCCGAACGCCGAGGCGCAGGTGCGGCCGCGTTCGGGCCTCGCGCTCAAGCACGGCGTGACCGTGCTCAACGCGCCCGGCACGATCGACGCCGGCTATCGCGGCGAAGTGGGCGTGGTGCTCGTCAATCTCGGCGCGGAACCGTTCACGGTCGAGAAGGGCATGAAGATCGCCCAGGTCGTGGTGGCGCCGGTGGCGCAGGCCGAGATCGTGGAGGTGGCGGAGACGGACGACACCGCGCGCGGCGCGGGCGGCTTCGGCTCCACGGGACTCTGAACGGGAAGGGGGACTTTCATCATGATTCTGGACATTGTCAAATACGGCGCGGCCATTCTGCGCGAGACGGCGCAGCCCGTGCCGGTCGTCACGCCGGCGCTCGTGCAGCTGGCGGCGGACATGGTCGACACGATGCACAAGGCGCGCGGCGTGGGCCTTGCCGCGCCGCAGGTCGGCCGGCTCGAATCGATGTGCGTGATCGACGTGCCCTCCGACTGCGAGGAGACCGACGCCATCCGCGCCTTCAACGCCAACGTGGCGATGCCGCTCGTGATGTTCAACCCCGTGGTCGTGGCGACCGAGGGCGCGCAGGACGGCAAGGAAGGCTGCCTGAGCCTGCCGAACATGAGCGCCCCCGTGGTGCGCGCCGCGCAGGTGACGTGCCAGTACGTGGACGTGCACGGCGCGCCGCAGATCGTGACCGCGCGCGGCTTTCTCGCCCGCGCCATCCTGCACGAGACCGACCATCTCGCCGGCGTGCTCTACGTCGATCACCTCAGCGCCGTGGACAAGCTCGCCATGGCCAAGAAACTTCAAAAGCTCGCCAAGAAGAATGGCGGGAATCTCTAAACGCTATGTCCATCGAAGATTGGTTGAGGGGCGGCTTCGAGGCCGCGTTCCCGGGAAATGACTTCTCGAAGATCCGCGCGCTGCCGGCCACGGATGCGAAGTTCGGCGACTTCCAGTGCAACGACGCGCTGGCGAGCGCCAAGGCGCTGCACCTGCCGCCGCGCAAGATCGCGGAGGCCGTGTTCGCGAAGCTCATGGAGACGAAGCCCGACTTCATCGAGAAGGTCGAGCTCGCCGGTCCGGGCTTCCTCAACATCACCGTCTCCGCCGCGTGGCTCGCCGCGCGTCTTGCCGACCTCGCCGCCGAGCCCACGCTGGGCATTCCGCAGACGGGCGCCGGCCACAGCATCGTGATCGACTACTCCTCGCCGAACGCCGCCAAGCAGATGCACATCGGCCACATCCGGTCCACCGTGATCGGCAACGCGCTCGATCGCATCTTCCGCGCCCTCGGCTACACCGTGATCGCCGACAACCACATCGGCGACTGGGGCACGCAGTTCGGCATCCTCATCAAGGGCTACCGCGAGCTCCTCACGCAGGACGAGCGCGACCACCTCTCCGTCGCCGCGCTCGAGAAGTGCTACGTGCTCTCCTCCACGAAGGCGAAGGAGGAGGACGGCGCGTGGAAGGAGGCGTGCAAGGCCGAGCTCGTGAAGCTGCAGCAGGGCGATCCCGAGAACCGCGCTCTCTGGAAGAAATTCATCGACATCTCGATCACCGAGTTCAATCGCATGTACGCGCTGCTCGGCGTAAAGTTCGACACCTACCGCGGCGAATCGTACTACAACGACGCGATGCCGGGCGTGGTCGCGCGTCTGCAGGAGATGGGGCTCGCGGTGGAGTCCGACGGCGCGCTCGTGGTCAACCTCGAGGCCGAGAAGCTCGGCGTCGCGATCGTGCGCAAGTCCGACGGCGGCTACAACTACACCACGAGCGACCTTGCCTGCGTGGGCGTGCGCGTGAAGGAGTACGCTCCCGAGCGCATCCTCTACGTGACGGATGCGCGCCAGCAGCTGCACTTCAAGCAGTGGTTCAACAT
>CAVEDG010000105.1:0-6398 GCA_963614205.1 bacterium
CTTCGCGAGGTAGGCCCAACGCGCGGCGAGAATGCCGGTGAGCAGATCGCCCATGCCGCCCAGGGCCATGAACGGATTGCCGGCCTCGCAGGTGAAGACCTCGTCGCGGCCGGGCGCGGCCACGAGCGTGCGGTGGCCCTTGAGCACGACGACGGCGTGATAGCGCGCCACGAGGCGGCGCACGGCGCCGAGGCGGTCGCGCTGGACGTCGGCCGGCGTACACGCGAGCAGGCGCGCGGCCTCGCCGGCGTGGGGCGTGAGCACGAAGGCCTGGCCTTCCTGCACGACGGGCGGCGGGTCGGGCTTCTGCGCGTACCACTTGGCGAGCAGCGTGAGCGCGTCCGCGTCGAGCACGAAGCGGCCCGCGCTGCCGGAGAGCAGGCGCGAGAGCAGCAATTCGGAGTTCTGCGAAGTGCCCAGCCCCATGCCGATGGCCGTGACGTCCGCCTTGGGCGGCACGCAGGCGGGCGTCTGCTTGGTGAAGGTGGCTTCGGGCAGCAGCGTGCCCGCGGCGAGACGCGAGGCGTCGGGCACCACGAGCTGCACGAGGCCGGCGCCGGCGGCGCGCGCGCCCAGCCCCGCGATCACGGGCGCGTGGATGTAGTGCGCCGAGCCGCCGACCAGCGTGACCGTGCCGGCCGCGTACTTGTGGAAGTCCGCCGGGCGCTTCGGGAACGCGCCCGCAAGTTGTGTTGGGAGGTTCATGTGCACACAGTATACCACATCGCGGCGGCCGCGACGCATCCGCCGAAACTTTTTGACGATTTTCGCGCAGCCCCCCTTGCGCAGATAACGGAATTTCGGTATACTAATTGCCGTTTTTCACCATGGCGAGAGTAGCTCAATTGGTAGAGCATCAGATTGTGGATCTGAGGGTTGCGGGATCGTGCCCCGTCTCTTGCCCCAAGACAACCGTCCCGGTCGGGGCGGTTTTCTGGTATCAAGGAGACGAGACGCGATGGACGACAAGAAACTTCAAGAGCAGTATCTGCGGCGCATCCTCAATTCGAAGGTCTACGACGTCGCGATCGAGAGTCCGCTGGAGGAGATGGCGGCGCTGTCGCGCAAGCTGGGGAACCACTTTCTGCTGAAGCGCGAAGACCTGCAGGGCGTCCACTCGTTCAAGATCCGCGGCGCGTACAACAAGATGGCGCAGCTGCCGCGCGCGGCGCTCGACAAGGGCGTGCTCGCGGCCTCGGCGGGCAACCACGCGCAGGGCGTGGCGCTGAGCGCGCGGGAGCTGGGCTGCAAGGCCACGATCGTGATGCCCGTGACCACGCCGGAGATCAAGGTCTCCGCCGTGAAGGGCTACGGCGCCTCGGTGGTGCTCGCCGGCGATTCGTATTCGGACGCGGCGGCGGAGGCCGCGCGTCTCGTCAAGGAGGAGAACCTCACGTTCATCCCGCCGTACGACGACCCCGACGTGATCGCGGGCCAGGGCACGGTGGCGATGGAAATTCTGCGCCAGCGGCCGGGTGCGCTCGACGCCGTGTTCGTGCCCGTGGGCGGCGGCGGCTTCGCGGCCGGCGTGGCCGTCTACGTCAAGGCCGTGCGTCCGGGCGTGAAGGTCTTCGGCGTGGAGCCCGTCGATTCCGACTGCATGGACCGCTCGATCAAGGCCGGCCGGCGCGTGGAGCTTGCCGAAGTGGGGCTCTTCGCCGACGGCGTGGCGGTCAAGAAGCCCGGCAAGATCACCTTCGACCTCTGCCGCCGCTTCCTCGACGGCATCATCCGCATTTCCACCGACGAGACGTGCGCCGCGATCAAGGACATCTTCGAGGCCACGCGCGCGATCTGCGAGCCCGCCGGCGCGCTCGCCCTCGCCGCCGCCAAGCAGTACGCCGCGAAGAAGGGCGTCTCGGGCGAAACCTACGCCTGCATCATCTCCGGCGCGAACATGAACTTCGACCGCATCCGCTTCGTTTCGGAGCAGACCGAGATCGGCGAACAGCGCGAGGCGATTCTCGAGTGCCGCATCCCGGAAGACCGCGGCGCGTTCAAGGCGTTCATCCGCCAGATCGGCCGGCGCAGCGTGACGGAGTTCAACTACCGCTACTTCGACCCGCACAAGGCCTACGTGTTCGTGGGCATCTCCGTGGCGGACCGCGCGGAGACGAAGCGCATCGTGGCGCAGCTGACCGCCGCGAAGATCGGCACGATCGACCTTTCCGACGACGCGCTCGCCAAGGAGCACATCCGCCACATGGTCGGCGGCCACACGCGCGGCATCCACGACGAGGTCGTCTACACGTTCGAGTTCCCGGAACGCCCGGGCGCGCTGCTGGACTTCCTCGAGGCGATCTCCACCCGCTGGAACATCACGCTCTTCCACTACCGCAACCACGGCGCGGACCACGGCAAGGTGCTCGTGGGTCTGCAGGTGCCGGAGAAGGAGCGCACAGAGTTCACGAAGGTGCTGCGCGCGCTCGGCTACGTCTTCCGCGACGTGTCGCGCAACCCGGCCTACCGCCTCTTCCTCGGCAACCGCGACTAGGGAGACGCCGCCATGACGACGACGACGACGGGCGTGGAAGGCGTGACGGCGAGCGCCGGCGTGGACGACACGTGGGCGCTCGCGCGGACGTTTGCGGACGCGCTGAAGCCGGGCGACGTGGTGTGCCTGGAAGGGGATCTCGGCGCGGGCAAGACCACGTTCACGCAGGGCCTGGCCGCGCATCTGGGCGCCACGCGCGCCGTGACGAGCCCCACGTTCTGCCTCGTGGTCGAGCATCCCACGGAGCGCTTCCTGCTCGTGCACATGGATCTCTACCGCCTGCACGACGCGGACGACGTGCTCGCGATCGGCTGGGAGGACTACCTCGCGCGCGGGGCGGTGCTCTTCGTGGAGTGGCCCGACCGCGCGGGCGATCTCATCCCCGCGGACGCCTGGCACGTCACGTTCACGCACGGCGAGGGCGAGGATGAGCGCACGATCGCGATCCGGCGCGGCTGATCGAATTCCGGTTTTTCACAACGCAGACGGAGGGCTTCTCATGGAAGCGGCATTGAAGGCGACGGGCGTCTGCCATGCCTACGGCACGGGCGGGACGCGGGTGGACGTGTTGAAGGACTTTTCGCTCGAGCTGGCGCCGGGCGCGTTCGAGGTTCTGATGGGACCAAGCGGCAGCGGCAAGTCCACGTTCCTGCATCTGGCGGCGGGTCTGCTCGCCTGCCGCGCGGGCACGATCACCGTGGGCGGCACGGCCGTCACGGCGCTGTCGGACGGCGCGGCCGCGAAGTTCCGCCGCCGCCACGTGGGCGTGGTGTTCCAGAGCTTCAACCTGATCGACACGCTCACGGTCGCGGAGAACGTGCTGCTGCCCGTGCGTCTCGACCACGGTCGGCCCGACCGCGCGCGCCTCGACGCGCTGCTCGACACGCTCGGCCTCGCCGGGAAGGCGACGCGCCGACCCACCGAGCTTTCCGGCGGCGAGCGCCAGCGCGTGGCCCTTGCCCGCGCCCTCTTCGCCGAGCCGGACGTCCTTCTCGCCGACGAGCCCACGGGCAATCTCGACGTGGTCGCGGCGAAGGGCATCTGCGACCTGCTCCGCGCGCTCAACGCGCGCGAGCGCAGCGCGATCCTGCTCGTCACGCACGACCCCATGGTCGCCGCCGCCGCCACGCGCGTCCACTTCCTGCGCAACGGCGCGATCGCCGCCACGCTGGAGACGCAGCACGATCCCGAGCGGATCGCCGCGCGGTATCTGGAGACGTACAAATGACGCTGCGCCTGATGCTGCGCGGTCTTGCGCACGGCAAGGCGCGCTTCGCGTGCGCGGTGGCCGGCATCGCCGCGGCCTGCGGTGCGCTCGTGTTCATGTTTTCGCTCACGGCGACCAACACGATGCAGGCGCCGGCCCGCGCCCGCGCGGCCTCCGCGCCCTGGGCCGCCTGGCAGTTCGAAGACTCTTGCGCAACGCCGCGTGCGGCGTTGTCCCTCAGCCTCGTCTCCTGCACGATCGACTACCGCCCCGGCGGGCGCGTGCTGCAGGGGCCGCCGATGCGCGCGGTGATCGCCGCGGCGCCGCATGAGGCGCCCTACGCCGCCGCGCCGCTCGTCGAGGGCCGCTGGGTCGACGAGGCGGCGGCGGCGAGCGAGATCGTGTGCACGCGGCGCGTGCTGCGGCGCTTCGGGCGCGGCGAGCCGCCGCCCCTCGGCACGGAGATCAAGTTCGTGGGGTGCGCGGGTACGCTGACCGCGAAGATCGTGGGCTACCTGGCGGATGCGCAGCTGCCGATGGGCTGGCCCGACGTCTTCGCGAACGCGGCGGCGTTCAAGGCGCTTGCGGGCGAGGAGCACGGCGCGCTCGCCCTCTGGAAGACGGCGCCGGAGAATCCGCCGCCGCAGCTGCTCACGCCCACGTCGGAGCGCGTGGTCGCGGGTTTCAAGGGCGACGCGGAACGGCGCATGGACTATGCGCGGCCTCTGCTGCTCATTGCGGCCGTGCTCACGGCGCTGTGCCTGCTCGTCAATTCGCTGCTCCTCTCGGTGGAGGCGAACCGGCGGACGCTCGCGACGCTGCGCACGGTGGGGCTGACGCGCGGCGGCGTGGTGGCGCTTGTGCTCGTCGAGGCGCTGGTCGCCACGGGAATCGGTTTCGTGGTGGGCGCGCTTGGGGCGATGGGCGCGCTTGTGGCCTACGTGGCGGCGCTGCCCGCGGCGTTCCCGATGGGCGTGGCGTTCGCGTGGGGCGCGATGAAGGGCGCGTTCGCGTGCGCGCTCGTGCTCGCGTGCGTGGCGGCGCTCTTTGCGCTCAGGCCCGCGCTCGCGGTGCGCCCGCTCGACGCGCTCGAGGAGCGTCCGCGCCGCCGGCGGCGCGGCATGGCGGTGGCGTTCGCGTGTGGCTTCGCGGCCTTCGTGGCGGTGGAGGTGTGGGGCGCGTCGCTCATGCGCGGCTTCGTGCCGAGCGCGGAATGGCCGGATGCGATCGTCTCGATTCTGCCGGAGGGCGTGAGCGCGTTCGACATCGAGAAACTGCGCCACCTGCCGGGCGTGAAGCGCATGTCCGAGCTCGTGCCGCTGCAGGTCAACTTTGAGCCCGAGGAGGAGATGGCGGGCTGGGGCGGCGGTCGCGGCGGTCCGCGCCGCCGGATGTGCCGCAACGCGCTGCTGCTCGCGGCGGAGGAGCTGCCGCGGTTCCGCTTCGTGGAAGGCTCGTGGGAGGAGGCGGCGCGGGCGATCCGCGAGACCGACGGCTGTGTGATCGTGCAGATGATCTCCCGCGCGCGCAATCTCCATGTGGGCGACAAACTGCGCCTCGCGCTCACGGGACGCGGCCCCAAGCGCGTGGCCGAGCTGCCGATCGTCGGCGTGGTGGATCTCAACTGGCACATGGTGACGAGCCGCGGCCTCGTGCGCGGCCTCAACGGCGCGCCGATGATGACGGACGGCGCGGTGTTCGTGTCGTTCGACACGATCGAGTCGCTCGATCCGCGCCCCGCCGCCGTCACGAAGATGACGCATCTCTGGCTCGACTACGACCCCGACTATCTGAAGGAGAAGGGCGTGTTCCCCGCCGGGCGCGCCGTGGAGGCGGAAATCGCCCGCGCGCTCGGGCTGACGTCGGCGCAGGCGCCCTCGACGGTGCGCCTGCACGCGCGCGACGAAGTGGCGGATGGCACGCTCGCGCACGGCGACGACCTGATTGGCGAAATCGCGCGCGTGCCGTTCGTCTTCCTGGCGATTCTCGCGCTTGGGTTCATCGCGATGCTCGTGGCGGAATGCGATGCGTCGAAGCGCACGTTCGCCGTGCTGCGCGCGGTGGGCGCCACGCGCCTGCAGCTCGCGGCGCGGCTTGCGGCCACGGCCCTGCGCACGGCCTTCTGGGGCGTGGTGTTCGGCTTCCCCGTTGGCGCGGCCGCGGGCTGGCTCGCCTCGTTCAAGACGGGGAGTTTCTGGCCGGGGCTGCCCCACTCCTTCGCGGTGCCCTGGGCAGTGGTGGCGGAAGGCACGGTCGGCGCGTTCGTGTTCGTGCTGCTCGTGGCGATCCCCACGTCGCTCGCGCTCCTGCGCCGCCGCTGATTCCGGGGAGTCGCAGGGTTAGTTCGCCCTGCGGAAGGTCACGCACACGGGGCGGTGGTCGGAGGCGATGGCTTCGGGCAGCACCTCGTGCGAGACGCCCTCATAGCGCGCGCGGTAGCGGCGCAGCACCGCGATGTAGTCGAGGCAGCGCGTGGGCGCGTTCGCGGGAAACGTGGGCGCGACGCCGGAGAGAAGCGCGAAGGGGCCGCGCAGCGCGCGCAGCGTTTCGCTCGCGGGCTCGTCGTTCCAGTCGCCCGCGAGGAAGCACGGCTTCTCCGTCGGCAACGCGGCGCGAATGGTCTTCACGGCCGCACGGCGCGCCGTCTCGTGCAGCGAGAGATGCGTCACGCCCACGATGCAGTCGGCGAACTCCACG
>CAVEDG010000106.1:0-6395 GCA_963614205.1 bacterium
CACTTCCTCTGCTACGAGTTCAAGGGCCGCGAGCTGGTGCGGCTCGAAGAAGTCGTTGAAAAATTGAAGGCGGGGACGGGACCCAACGGTACAGGAGACAAGGTCTGAAGACGATGCTGATGGTGTGCGCCGTAGAATATCTGCACTCATTCCACCTATTCCACTCATTCCACCTATTCCACCTATTCCACCTATTCAACCTATTCCACCTATAGAACTCAAAGGAACATAACGATGAAACTGATGATCATGCTGTGCGCCGTGGCGGGCGTGACGTGGGGTGCGCCGTTGACGCGCCCGATCTCAACTTCGCGCGAGGCGATTCTCGCGAAGGGCTTCACGATCGACTTGAAGGTCGACTTCGACAACGTGGCGGCGGACGAGACGCTCTACGAGGCCGGGCCCGTGAAACTCGTCTTTCGTCTGGCGGGGCGGCAGGAGGCGCTGCGCGACTACGACCGCTTCCGCGGCAACTACCTGAACTTCCCGATGCCGGGCGGGGCGTGTCCCGTGCTGGAGGCCACGATCGCGGAGAAGGCCGGGCGCGTGGGTCTGCCGCTCGGCTGCCTGCCCTGGACGAACGGCGTGCATGACGTCACGCTGCAGTTCTCGCCCGTGAAGTGGGCGATCTCCGCAGGCGGTCGCGCAGACGACGACTTCCCGATTCCGGCCTGTCCCGTGGCGTGGCCCGAGGCGGCGCGCGAGACGCTCCATTCGCCGCGCGTGCGCGCGGCCGCGTTCACGGCGCCGGCGCGCGCGGAGGCGATTCCCGATCTTCCGGGCGCGCCGAAGGCCATCGCGCGCCCCATCCAGTACTGGACGCCCGACGGCCACAACCGCTGGGCGGGCGACGTCGCGCCGGCCACGCTCAACGGCAAGCTGCACGTCTTCTACCTGATCGACCGCCGTCACCATCTCTCCGGCGCCGGCACGGGGCGGCACCAGTTCGCGCACCTCGTCTCGGAGGATCTCGTCCACTGGACCGAGCTGCCGCTGGCCGTGCCGATCCGCGAGAACTGGCAGACGTGCGGCACGGGCACGCCGTTCCTGAAGGACGGCCAGGTCGCGCTCGCCTTTGGCTGGCACACGTCGCGCTACCCCGAGATGAAGGACAAGATGCTGGGCGGCACCTACGCCACGAGCGCCGACGGCATGAACTTCACGCTTTCGGGCATCAAGATCTCCGAGGCGCAGAACCCGAGCATCTACAACCTGCCGCAGGGCGGCTACGAGCTCGTGACGAGCTACGGAGGCTCGATCGGCATCTTCCACTCGCCGGACCTGCTCACGTGGACGCTCTTCGACGCGAAGCTGCCGTTCCGCGGGGACTGTCCCTCGCTCTTCGACTGGCACGGTCATCGCTACCTGCTGCAGGGCTTCTCGAACATGGCGTACAGCGCGAACGGCGCGCCGGGCTCGTTCGTGAACTGGACGGCGGAGCCGGACGCGCTCTACGAGGGTCTGAGCGTGCCGATGGTGACCACGTGGAAGAATGACCGCCGTCTCTACATCGGCTGGCTGCACCACCTGGGCGGCTGGGGCGGCTGGCTCGTGTTCCGCGAAGTCGTGGCCTATCCGGACGGGCGCCTGGGGCTCAAGTGGGTGCCGGAGATCGCGTCGCCCGTCGCGCCGCGCGCGTTTGCGGTGAAGAACGGCGCGCGCTTCACGCTGCGCTTCCGCCCGCGGGAGGCGAACCGGCCGGCGGTCGTGCTCACGGTCGATCCCGCCACGCGGGAGGCGAGCTGGGCGGACGACACGCCGAACGCGAAGTTCGAGGCGCGGCAGTGGGCGCGGAACGTGCGCATTGGCGGCGTGCGCGGCATCGCGGGCGACTACGAGGTGAAGGTGATCGCCTACTACGACGCGAAGTCCGGCGCCACGATCTTCGACGCCGAAATCGCCGGCCAGCGCACGCTCATCTGCCGCCGCGCGGGTCGCTACGACGCGCTCTAACGGCGGGCGGGAAGACGACGAAGGCGGGGAGGCCCTTGATGCCGAGGTCGCGGAAGTCGGGGAGGCGCAGAAACGCCTCCAGATCCTCGGCCTGAACGCGCACGACCGCGAAGCGCGCCAGGTCGCGCGCGACCTCCGGATCGCGGAGCGTGGTGCGCTCCATGGCGCGGCAGTTCTTGCACCACGTGGCCCAGACGTCCACGAGCACGGGCCGCCCCGTCGCGCGCGCGGCGGCGAAGGCCTGCGGCCACGTGGTTGGCGTCGCCTCGGCGAGGCCGCGCGGTTCTTCGTCGGCGGCGTTGCGGAAGCCGATCCAGGCAAGGCGGCCGTACCAGAGCGCGCCGAGCGCGAGCACCACGGCGAAGGCGCGGTTCACCCAGCGCATCCACGCGCCCGGCCGCGGCAGCACGGCAAGCCCCGCCGCCGCGAATGGCCACGGCAGCGCCATGCCCAGCCCCAGCACGAACGGCAGCGCGACCACCCACGCGCGCCCCGCCGCGAAGCCCTTGGCCGTGAGGAGCAGCGTGGCGAGCAGAATCGGCTCCACGCACGCGCCCGCGAGCACGGCCGCGC
The DNA here is from genome assembly GCA_963614205.1 of bacterium. Classification (GTDB taxonomy): domain Bacteria; phylum Verrucomicrobiota; class Kiritimatiellia; order RFP12; family UBA1067; genus RUG572. The sequence goes on from CAVEDG010000106.1 coordinate 2,527, forward strand.
CCGCGCCCAGCAGGAACACGCCGCAGAGCCCGCGCAGACCGCCGCCCGTCGGCGTCCGCGCGCGGTACTTCGACAGATCGAGAAAAAAGACGCCGCTCATCGCGAGAGAGAGGAATGCAAAGAAAGTCGCGATGGCGGCGTTAAACCAGGGGCTTGACTGAATCGCGCCGAACGCCAGGCCGCCGAACGCCGCCGCGAGGCCGAGCGCGCCGTAGGCGAGCGCGATGCCGAGCCCATAGGCCGCGCCGCGCCGCCAGCCGCGCCCCACGAGAATGAGATTCACGGGCACCAGCGGCAGCACGCACGGCGTGAGATTCGCGAGCAGACCGCCCGCGAGAACGAGCAGGACGATCACGACGGCCGAATGGCGGCCGAGCGTGTCGGCCTCCGACGCCGCGCCGTCCCCGCGCAGAAAGGCGCGAAACGCCGCGACGTCCCGATAGCCCATCAGAACGCGCGGCGCGTCACGTGAAACGGAACCTTCCTCGGAATGCAGAACGCGCGCGATCTCGGCGTCGGAGACGCCGGCCGCGCGCGCCGCCTGCTCGGAAGGGTAGCACAGGCCTTCCACGCACACCGGCCGGGCGACCGCGACGAGCGCGGCGCCGCCGACCAGAAGCGCGGGAAGGACGGTGCGCAGGCGCATACGCTACTTCGTGAACTTCGCCGCGAAGCCGCCGCCGGGCGCGAAGCGCAGCGGCACCTTGTCGCCCGCCTTCACGGTCTTCGTCTCATGCACGTAGTGCGTCGGGTTCTTGTCGGCGTCCGCCGCGTCGCGGAAGATCTCCATCGTCCACGTGCCCGCGCCGAGGAACGCGGTGTCGAGCGTGAAGTCCTGCGCGTCCTTGTTGCCAAGGGCCGCCGCGTACCACGCGCCGTCCTTCGCCTGGCGGGCGAGCGCGAAGAACGAGTCGGGGCAGCCGCCGAGGCCGATCGTGTCCGCCCAGGTGGTCGGCACCTTCGACATGAACGAGAAGCACTCCATGTTCTTCTCGTACTTCGTGGGCGAGTCGCTCAGCATCTGCAGCGGCGCCTCGTAGACGACCATCATCGCCACCTGGTGGCAGCGCGTGCCTTCGGAGCCGGGGTTGTTGTTGTCGCCCTTGTACTGGCCGATCACGTAGTTGTCCATCGCGCCCGGCGTGTAGTCCATCGGACCCGCCGTCATGCGCAGATAGCACGCATGCACGTCGTTCGCCATGAAGTCGTACTGGCCCGCCTTGAACCACTTCATGCACTCGAGGCCGTGGATGCCCTCGAAGCCGAGCACGTTGGGATAGGCGCGGCTCATGCCCGTGGGGCGATGCGCGCCGTGGTAGTCCACGAGCATCTTCTGGCGGTAGCAGGCCTCGGCGAAGTCCCAGAGGAAGCGTTCGGCCAGCGCGTCGCCGCGATCCATGAAATCGACCTTGAAGCCCTTGGCGCCGAGCTTCGCGAAGTGGCTCGCCACCTTGTCCTCGTGGCCGACGATCTGGCCCCAGGCCATCCAGAGGATCACGCCCACGCCCTTTTCATTGCCGTAGCGGATGACTTCCGGCACGTCCACCTTCGGGTTGAACTTCCAGATGTTGAGGTCGGCGCTCCAGCCTTCGTCCATGATGATGTACTCCACGCCCGTCTTCGCGGCGAAATCGATGAAGCGCTTGTAGTTGGCCGTGGTGCAGCCGTTCTCCACGCCCTTGTGGTCGAAGCCGTTCCACCACTCCCAGGCGACCTTTCCGGGCCTGACCCACGAGAAGTCCTTGCCCTTGGCCGCCGGACGCGCCAGCGCGTTCACGATGTCGGCGTTGCAGAGCTTCGACGGGGCGTCCGCCAGCAGGAACACGCGCCACGGCAGCGGCCGCGCGCCCGCCGTCTTCGCGAGGAAGTCCTCGCGCTCGGCCACCACGACCCAGCGGCCGTCGCGGTCGATCGGCTTGCGGGAGTCCCAGCTGCCGGCGCGGTAGGTCTTCTTCGGGAACTTCGCGAACGAGGCCGAGAACGCCGTCGCGCCCGCCGTCTTCGCGAAGTTCAGGATGGGATAGTCGTAGACGTCGGACTCGGTGATCGCGAGCGTCGTCGCGCCGACCTGCGCGACGAAGGGCAGGTAGACGAAGTCCTTGTCGGTTTTGATCTCCGCGAACGCGCCCGCCTTCGGAAGGGTCTCCTCGCAGCCGTAGCTGCCCGAGGTGTTGTACCAGCAGCGCGTCTCGGGGGCGAGGTTCACGGTGGCCTTTTCGCAGTCGACCACGATTTCGCCCTTCTTCGCGGAGAAGAAGCGGTAGGCCACGCCGTCGTTGCGCGCGGCGAGCTCGACGCCCCAGTCGCCGAAGTCGATCTTCGTGAACGCGCCGGTCAGGTCGAGCGCGGCCTTCTTGTAGACGGGCGAGGGCTCGACGCCCTTGGCCACGCGCCGCGACACCGCGGGCGTCTTCTCCGCGGCGGCCTTGCAGAGGCAGGCGCCGTCGACCTTCAGGCCGATTTCGCTCTTCGGCACGACGACCACGCCGTCGCGCGAGACTTCATAGGCAAGCGGCTTCGTCCAGAGACGAATCACGTTCTTGCCGTCGGGCGAGGTCGCGCGCGCGGTGGCGCCGTCGGTCTCGCAGAATTCGCAGCAGCCCGCAAACGCCAAGGTCGCGGCCGCCGCCATCCAGGTGAGTTTCTTCATGTTGTTCCTTCTGTTTGTTTCGGAAACGAAATTCTACTTGCGGCCAAAGAACTCCTTGACCGTGGCGGTGGACGCCTTCGGGCGGCGCATCTCGTCGAAGCAGCCGGCCACCGAGCCGCCGAACATCGTCGAGCAGTCCTTCTGCCAGAAGCGCTCGCGGGTGCGGCCGTCGTTCATCTGCCAGATCGCGAAGCCCGAGCAGTGCGGATTCGCCCAGAGGCACGTGAGGATGTCGCGCAGGTATTCGGTCTGGAAGTCCTCCGTGTTCGGCGAGGCATTGAGCGGATCGCGCCGGCCCGGCACGCCGCCACAGCCGGATTCGGAGACGATGAGCGGCTTGTCCGGGTAGAGCTTCTGGAAGCGGGCGATCGCGCTGTTGAAGCGCTCCTCGACCTGCTTCTTCAGCACCTCGGGCCGGCCCGGCTTCATCGGAATCGTGCCGGGATAGGCGTTGATCGACACGAGATCCACGTTCTCGCACGAGATGTCCTTGTCGACCGCGTTGCACGCGAAGGTGATGAGGCGGCCCGAATCCTCCTTCCGGATCGTGGTGATCAGGCGGTCGACGAGCGCCTTCACCACCTTCTTGTCGCTCGCGCACTCGTTGAGGAAGCCGTAGATGATCACGCTCGGGTGGTTGAAGCTCGCGCGCACCATGTCGCGCGTCTGCTTCTCCTGCATGTCGCAGAACTCGGCGTCGTCCGGCTCGCTCAGCTTGTCGTGGCGGCTTGTGTAGCCGTGGCCGTTGCCCCAGCCGAGCGACTCCTCCCACACGAGCACGCCCGCGCGGTCGCAGAGGTCGAGGAAGCGTTCGCTCTGCTGGTAGTGCGCGCCGCGCAGGAAGTTGCCGCCCACCGCCTTCAGGTTCTGGAGGTCGCGCAGCATCGTCGCCTCGCCCGTGGCCGCGCCCTCGAGCATGGACGACTCGTGGCGGTTGAAGCCCTTGAGGAAGAGCGGCTTGCCGTTGAGGAACATTTTGCCCGCCTTCGCCTCGATCTGGCGGATTCCGAACGTGACGGCCGCCGGCTGCGCGACGTCGCCCGGCAGCGTCACCGTGAGAACGTGCAGGTTCGGGTCCTCCGGCGACCACAGCAGGGCGTTCGGCACCGTCACGACGGCGCGGCCGGCCTTCCACTCCGCCACGACGGGCCTCTCGTCGATCTTCAGCGTCGCGCCGGCGGGGGCGCCCCCCTCGACCTCGACCTCGATCTTCGCGGTC
>CAVEDG010000107.1:0-6395 GCA_963614205.1 bacterium
GGGTTAAAGGCTGAAGGCTCGTTAAAGGCTGAAGGCTCAAAGTTAATGGTTAAAGTCTTGGGAATTGTCGTTTCATCTAACGTTTAACTTTTAACGTTTAACTTTTAATTTTTAATTTGTCAACTCAGAAAAACAAGGATCAGGAAACGTGAACAGACGAGACTTCTTCAAGATGGGCGCGGCCGCTGCGGCCGTTGCCGCGATGGGCAAGGTGCGCGCGGAACTGCCGGGGTACGGCGAGGGCGCGCCGAAGCCGATGAACAATCCGATTTGGCTCATGACGAGCGCGTTCGCGGGCGAAAAGTTCGAGGATGTGCTGCGCCGCGCGAAGTCGGTGGGCGCGCAGGGCCTGGAGCTCTGCGTGTTCCGGCGCGACACGGATCGCGCGGACCACATCGCCACGCACCTCGACTACGAGACGTTCGACCTCGCCGCGGCGAAGAACGTGGTGCGCCGCTGCAACGAGGAGGGCCTGCGCGTCTCCGTGGGCGCCTACGACAACCTCATCGGCGCGAAGACCGAAGAACTGCAGCGCGCCAACCAGAACCACATCCTCAAGCTCATCCGCATCGCGGCGCTGCTCGGCGGCGACGCGAACGACGTGGTGTGCGGCACGTTCGTGGGCTATGACCATGTGCTCGGCCGCACGGACGGCGGCTTCGAGAAGAACCTCAACAAGTTCAAGACCGTCTTCCAGCCGATGCTCAACTACGCCAAGTCGCTCGGCGTGACCGTGTGCGTGGAGAACTGTCCGATGGAGGGCTGGCAGCCGGCGACGGCGCCGGACGCCTACAACAACCTGCCGGGCTGCCTTGCCGCGCGCAAGCTCATGTACGCGATCCTCGACGACGCGAGCGCGCTGCAGGAGACGTACGACCCCTCGCACGACATCTGGCAGCACATCGACCCGAGCGACGTGATCGAGGCGATGGACTTCTCGAAGCTGCGCCGCGTGCACATCAAGGGCACGCGCAACTTCGCCAAGACGAAGGACGCGATCTACTGGGGCCGTCTCTATCCCGAGCAGGTGGTCGACAAGGCGCTCGCGCAGAAGGCCGGCGTGCCGATCGCCGCCAACGAGTGGGCGCGCCTGAACTACGAGCCGCGCCTGCCGGGCTTTGGCGGCAGCGATTCGTGCGACTGGACGAAGTTCCTGCAGACGCTCATGAAGAAGGGCTTCAAGTATCCGTTCGTGATCGAGAACGAGGGCTGCAACTCGTCCCACACGGGCAACATGGGCGCGACGCTGCAGGGCTTCCGCGCCACGATCCTCAACACGGCGCCCGTGGTGTGGCCGCTGGGCGCGAACGGCTATGCGTTCGACGCCTCGGCGCTGCGCCCGATGGTCGAGCCGAAGAAGGATCTGCCCGTCGTCACGATGGACCAGATTGGTGCCTCGTGAGTGCTGAGTGCCTAGTGCTGAGTGCTTAGTGCCTAGTGCTGAGTGCTGAGTGCGGAGAAAGAGAAAATGATTCATCATCAATTTCACTCATTGCACTCCGCACTACGCACTAAGCACTCCGCACTACGCACTAAGCACTCGGCACTCAGCACCAAGCACTAAGCACTAGGCACTAAGCACTAAGCACGAGAACAAATGTTGGTTGACTAACAAACAAAAAAGGAAGAACAGCAATGAACCTGACAAGAAGGGGTTTCTTGGGATCGCTGGCCGCGGCGGGCGCCGCGGCGGCATTTGCGGACGGCTGCTGCGCGCTGACCGGCTGCAGGAAGGGCCAGGTCGCCCTCCAGCTCTACTCGCTGCACAAGTACATTCCCAAGGTGGGCATCGAGAAGGCGCTTGAGGAGATCGCGAAGATCGGCTTCAAGGGCGTGGAGTTCGCGGGCTACTATGGCAAGAGCGCGGCCGAGCTCAAGAAGATGCTCGACGCGAACGGGCTCGTGGGCTGCGGCACGCACGTCGGCCGCGATGCGTTCAGCCCGAAGAACGTGAAGGCCACGTGCGAGTTCAACCTCGGCTATGGCAACACCACGATCATCTGCCCCGGCGGCGGCAACTTCCCCGGCAAGGGCGAGAACCTCGACGACTTCCTCAAGAAGCTCGTGGACTACTACAACAAGGCCGCGGAGGACGCCGCCGCGTTCGGCTGCAAGATCGGCCTGCACAACCACACGGGCGAGTTCAACCTGAAGATGAAGGACGGCACCACGTACTGGGACTACTTCTTCTCGAACACGCATCCGAACGTGTGCATGGAGCAGGACGTGGGCTGGACCACGTGCGCCGGCCACGATCCGTGCGAGCAGTACAAGAAGTATCCGCACCGCGCGCCGACGCTCCATGCCAAGGAGAACGGCATGGGCCCGGGCGTGAAGCAGTTCGACGCGATCCTCGGCCAGCCCGGCCGCGACGCGGAGGGCAAGGTCTGCGCCAAGGGCGTGGACTGGGACAAGCTCGCGGTCGCCGCGGACGCCGATGGTGTCAAGTGGTGGGTCGTGGAGTGCGAGCGTCACTTCGACTCGCTTGACGCCGTCACGCCGTCGTTCGCGTTCCTCAAGAGCAAGGGACGCTGCTAGGTTAAAAGTTAAAGATTAAAAGTTAAAAGTTAAAAGTTAGACGTTAGACGTTAAAAGTTAAACGTTGAACGTTGAAGTTAAACGTTAAAAATTAGACGTTAAAGGGTTAGAGACAATGAATCTGAATCGTCGTCATTTCCTCCTCGGCACGGCCGCGTCGGCCGCGCTCGCGGGCTGTGCTTCCACCAAGATCGCGCCGCGCAAGCTCGCGGCCGGCGAGAAGGCCAACGTGGCCATGATCGGCCTGGGCATCCAGGGCCGCACGGCGCTGCTGCCGCAGTTCCTCAGCCAGTACGACCGCGGTGCGCAGGTCGTGGTGTGCTGCGACTGCGACAAGGACCGCCGCGAAGACGGCGCCAAGCGCGTGAACGACTTCTACGCCAAGAAGGGCGTGAAGGTGCCGGCGTGCAAGGCCGTGGCCGACTTCCGCGACGTGCTCAAGGATCCGACCATCGACATGGTGTGCATCGCCACGCCCGACCACTGGCATGCGTACATCGCCGTCGAGGCGATGAAGGCCGGCAAGGACGTCTACTGCGAGAAGCCGCTCACGTTCTCGATCGACGAGGCCCGCAAGGTCATCGCCGCGCAGGAGAAGTACGGCCGCGTGTTCCAGACCGGCTCGATGCAGCGCAGCTGGCGCGAGTTCCGCACGGCGTGCATGATCGTGCGCAACGGCCTCATCGGCGACATCAAGTACGTGGACGCCAACTACGGCCGCGGCGGCAGCAAGCTCGGCGGCCCGTCGCACCCGATCCGCTTCTTCGACGACCCGAAGAACGCCGCCAAGGAAAGCGCGCCGAATCCGAACGTGGACTGGAACATGTGGCTCGGCCCGGCCAAGTGGCGCGCCTACTCCGACCAGCTCGCGCCGCGCGGCGTGAACAACTGGTATCCGATGTTCTGGCGCTTCGACGACGACTTCGGCACCGGCTACAACGGCGACTGGGGCGCGCACCACCTCGACATCGCCCAGTGGGGCATGGACATGGACAAGAGCGGCCCGTACAAGATCATCCGCTCCGACGAGCCCTACTCCGCCGACCTCTACCACGGCGGCCGCCGCCAGTTCGGCATGAAGATGCTCTTCAAGTCGCCCACGGGCGACATCGAGCTCTACCACGGGCCGTTCGGCACGTGGGGCACGGTGTTCTACGGCACCAAGGGCGTCGTGGCCGTCAACCGCGGCAAGATCGCCGTGTGGGAAGGCAGCGTGGGCAAGCCCACGGCCGCGATCCGCGACGCGCTCGCCAACATGAAGCCCGTCAACGGCCTCACGCTCGTGGCGGCCTCGGTCGGCAAGGACTACGGCACGGACTCCGCGCAGAAGAAGGACAACCGCCTCGACGCGGCCCTCACCACGCTCGAGAAGAAGTACGACACCGACCACTGCAAGGTGCAGCTCTACAAGAGCCCGAACCAGGTGCAGAACTTCGTGGAGTGCTACTTCACGCGCAAGCCCACGATCTCGCCCGCCGAAGTCGGCGGCCGCGGGTCGGTGCTGTGCGGCCTGTGCAACATGAGCTACGTGTACGACACGGGCTTCGGCTGGGATCCCGTGAAGATGGACTTCCCGGAAGGCTGCCCCTGCCGCAAGATGGGCATCTCGCTCAAGCGCGAGTACAGCCGCAACGGCTGGGAAGTCGTCGTCTAAGGCGTGGTCTCCAACAGCGAAGGAACAACGCAACATGAGCGAGACGAATCGTCGTGATTTCGTGAAGCTCGGCGCCGGCGTCGCGGCTGTGGCCGCGATGCCCGGCATCCTCCGGGCTCAGCAGGCGCCGGCCCTCGCGGCCGGGCCCTACTACCGCGCCAACGAGACCGTGCGCGTGGCGTGCGTGGGCTACTCCGACCGCTTCCGCGGGTCGCTGCTGCCCTGCTTCCAGCACCACAACAAGGAGCTCAACTTCGACCTCGTGGCCGTGGCGGACCTCTGGAAGAAGCGCCTGAACGAGAAGGCCGTGCCGGAGCTCGAGAAGAAGCTCGGCCACAAGGTCGCCGCCTACGCGAGCGACGTGGCCCTCTACGAGCAGGCGAAGGACATCGACGCGGTGATCATCTCCACCGCCGACTTCCAGCATGCGCAGCACGCCGCCCACGCCGTCAACGCCGGCAAGGACGCCTACTGCGAAAAGCCGCTGGCGGAGGACATGTACTCGGCGAACATGCTCAAGGACGCCGTGGAGGCGAAGCGCGCGGGCGGCAGGATGCTGCCGGGCTCCGTGCTGCAGATCGGCTCCCAGCGCCGCTCGGGCAAGAAGTACAAGGCCGCGAAGGAGTTCATCAACTCCGGCAAGTTCGGCGACGTCTCCTACGTGGATCTGCGCTGGAACGTGAACCAGCCGCGCCGCTGGCGCCGGCCCGAGGATCTCGTCAAGTCCCTGAAGAAGGAAGACATTGACTGGAACCTCTGGCTGCTCGACCGCGATCCGGCGGCGTATGCGTTCGACCCGCGCAAGTATCTCGAGTTCCGCCTGTTCTGGCCGTTCTCGAGCGGCACGCCGGGCCAGTGGATGTGCCACCAGATCGACACGGTCGCGTGGTTCATGGGCATCCCGTACCCGAAGAGCGCGGTGTCGTCCGGCGGTCTCTACCAGTGGGTGGACGGCCGTCAGAGCTTCGACACGTTCACGACGATTCTCGAATACGGCGAGAGCGGCGTGAAGGGCAAGGGCTTCCAGTGCGTGTTCCAGAGCCACCAGCACAACTGCGGCGGCGGGGCGCGTCCGAACGGCGAATCGCCGATCGAGAAGTACTTTGGCCCGAACGGCTGCGTGGACATGGGCACGGGCAAGGTCACGAACGAAGGCGTGGAGGGCAAGAAGTGGGAAGCGCACGACCTGCCCGCGCCGAAGGAAACGGTCGTGACGAGCGCGAACACGGGCGGCGACGCCCTCACGAGCGCGCACATGCGCAACTGGATGGAGTGCGTTCGCGCGCGCAAGAATCCGAATGCGCCGATCGAGGCCGGCTACTCGCACGCGATCGCCCTCATCATGGCGAACGCCGCCGCGCGCACCGGCTGCCGCGCCACGTTCTGCCCGGAGAAGCGCCAGGTGATGGTGAACGGCAAGCCGTTCATCGGCTACGAGTCCACCGCCACCGGCGGCTTCTTCTCCAAGCTGTTCGGCTAATCGCCCCGCGGGCGCCTGGTGCCGTCTTCGCCGACCGCACCAGGCGTTCCGTCTCTTTTCGCACCCAACACTCAACACTCAGCACTCAGCACGAGGCACTCATCCCCATGCACGTTAGATCCGCCTGCCTGCTCTCCCTCTTCGCGCTTGCCGCCGCAGCGGCGCCCGACTGGGAGAACACCGCCGTCAACTCCATCAACCGCGAACCCGCGCGCGCCTATTCCATGCCGCTCGCGGACGAAAAGGCCGCGCTGACGGACGACCTTGAACCGGCCACGCCCTACCGCGTGAGCCTCAACGGACTCTGGAAGATCAGCTGGTGCGGCGACCCCGCCCTGCGTCCGCTCGACTTCTGGAAGACCGACTTCGACGATTCGCAGTGGTTCACGATCGACGTGCCGAGCTGCGTGGAGCTGCGCGGCTTCGGGTCGCCCGGCTACACGAACGTGCGCTATCCGCACGCCTGGGACCCGAAGCGCGACATCGCGAATCCGACCATCCGCGACCGCGACACGGGCAAGGGCGACTACAACCCCGTCTCCTCCTACCGCCGCACGTTCCGCGTGCCGGAGGGCTGGTCGGGCCGCGACGTGTTCCTGCGCTTCGACGGCGTCTACAGCGCCTACTACGTGTGGGTGAACGGCCAGAAGGTCGGTTACGCCGAAGACTCGAAGCTGCCGAGCGAATTCAACGTGACGAAGTACCTCAAGGACGGTGACAACC
>CAVEDG010000108.1:0-3913 GCA_963614205.1 bacterium
CGCCGTTCTTCGAGAGACCGGAGAACGTGAGGTTGCTCGAGCCCATGACGGAGACAATCGGCGCAGAATTGTCGGGGCGATGCACGAGATAGAGCTTGGCGTGAAGCGGGAAGTGGAGATGGAGCTTCACGCAGACCTTGCCAGACTCGAGCTGCCGCTTCAGGAGGCGAAGCGCCTTCTCGTCAGCAGCCGTCGGAACGCCGAGAGTCAGCTGGCGACGGAAGTCGGCGGCAACCTGACGGCGCCACCGCTGGACATGCTCGGCATCCGCGACGAACGTCTGCAGCCCGTACTTCTCGGAAATCAGTTCGGCGGCGGGGCGCTGCATGCCGACGAGGAGGCGGCAGACACGATGGACGGAGACGAGACGCGAAATTCCATGTTCATCCACAACGGATTCCTGCACGTCGGCGCCGGGGAGTTTCTCGACGTCGTCCGCGACGAGATCCCATCCGCGAAGGTTGAAGTAGCCCGTGCAGAAGTCGGCGCGTTCGACGTTCGGGTTCGTCAGGATCTGGCGAAGCCCGACCTCGAACTTCGACGCCTCCGTTGTGTTGTCAAAGATACGCGACATGATGTTCCTCGCTTTGATGCACCGTGCCTTGATCGCTGTCGATCCAGCCTTTCAATGTGCCCAGCTGTTGGGCGGCGCGGGTGCGCTGCTGGGCGGTTTCGCGCTGCCCTTGAGCGTCACCGCAGGAAGAGGAAAGTGCCGGCGCGGTAGAGCACGTACCAGATCGGGCCCTTCGCGGGTCCCCACGAGTAGGCGGCGGAGAGGTTCGACCGGCTCAGTTCGCCCGTCACCGTGCCCGTCGCCTGCAGCGCCTTGTAGCGGTGCGTGCGGTCGAGCTTCGTGAAGTCGTCGACCACCGCGCGCGCGGAGGCGCCGAACGCCACGTTGCCATCGATCGTGAGCGCGCTGACCGAGCCGTCGGCCGCCACCGGCACGTAGAGGTCGCCGTCGAGCGTGAGCGTGCCCACGTTCGCGATCGTGCCGCCCGCCGCCGTGAGCGAACCGACCGTGACGTCCGCCCCGCCGAGATCGACCGTGCCCGCGCCCGAGACGCCGAGCGCGCCTTCCGCGTCGAACGCGCTCGCGTTCTCCTCCGGCCACGCCGTGCCGCTCGTGATCCACTTGCGCATCAGGTAGTCGTTCACGCGCACCACCTCCGCGTCGCTGAGCCGGCGGTCGTAGGCGAGCACCTCCGCCACGTAGACGCGCGCGCCGGCATTGGCATACTGCCCCAGCACCCACTGCGCCGTCATGCCGTCCGTCCCGCGCGTGTCGTCCATCCGTCCCGCGAAGCAGAACGGCGGCTTCGCCACGTCCGTGTACGCGGCGTTGGCCCCCGTCTCCTCGTACGCATACCGCGTACCGTTCAGCCAGGCCGACTCGCCGCCGTGCAGCAGCGAATAGCGCCCAAAGAGGCAAATCCTTTCTGCCCAGACGCGCAGGCCGCGGTCGTCGCCGCTCGGCCCCCAGACGTAGCCGCCGGACCAGGTATTCACCAGGTGCGCCACCACGAACACCGTGCGCCCGCTCACGGTCTTCTCCGCCCAGATCGCGCCGCCCCGCGGAATCTCGACGCACGGCTTCGCCCCCAGCCAGGCGGTCGGCGCGTTCGTCGGCGCCGAAAGGAACTTCCCCCAGATCTGCTTCGTCGCGTTCCACGTGAACCGCGTCGTCGCGGGCAGACGGCTCACCCACCCGGTCACGGCGTTGTTCGCGTCGAGCGCCAGCGTCTCGCTCTTCGAGGCGTCGAGCCAGATTGTGAGGCCGTCCGTCACGGGCGAGGGATTGAACGCCTTCACCGCGAGCGTGCCGCCCGTCACCTCGAGCGCGCCGCCCTTCTCCACGAACACGTCCGCCGCCACGGCCGCCTCGCCGCCCGCCGTGCGCACTGTCACGCCCGCGCCGATCGTACCGCGAAACGCCCAGCCGCCCGTCACGGTCAGCGTGGCCGCGCGCGACCCCGTGTTGACGATCGTGCCCTGGCCGGAAAGCGACGCCACCGTCTGGTCCACGCCGTTCAGGTCGAGCGTCGCGCCCGTGCGGATTTCGAGCGCCCCCGTCGGCGCCAGCACGTTCGCCGTGCGCGTCACGCCGTCGAGACCGTCCGTATGGAACGTCTGCCCCAGCCACTTCTGCCCGAGGTAGTTCTCCACCGCGCGGATCTCCGCTTCCGAGAGAACGCGCGTGAAGGCGATCATCTCGGCGATGTCGCCGTTGAAGCTCAGCCAGCCTCTGTCCGCAGAGTCCCACGTCGCATAGCCGCCCAGCTGCACCTTGAAGTCCGGGAAGCTTGAATACTGGCCGCCGATCAGGTCGCGCGCGTGGATGAACGTCACCACCTGCGGCTGGTTGTTCCTGCCCGACACCGACGTGCTGCCGTTCTGGCGTACGCTCCCTTGACCCTGGTTGTAGGAGGCGCCGTTGGCGACGTCGGTGAACCAGGACGCGCTCGTATTGAGGCGCTGCCCCATGTCACGCCACGAGGCGCCCCATGCGCCCAAATTGCCTTTCTGCTTCGACAGCATCCGCGGCCGGCACACCATGAACACCGTGCGCTGGCTCGTCGTCTTGTTTGCCTCCAGACGGCTCGCCGCCCGCGACGCTTCCTTGCCCGTGCCGTCCGTCGCGCCATACGCCGAGAAGCTCACCGTCGGCAGCCCGTTGATGCGGTTCTCCTCCGCGTCATGCGCATTGGGAAGACCGTAGTCCATGCCCTCCCCGGCGGTGTAGCTGCCAAACGACGTGCCGTCCGCACCGCAGGACCGCCACGCGCTCACGGAGCCGTCGCTCTCCGTCGTCACCGTGTCCGTCCGCGAGGCGTCGAGCCAGAACGCAATGTCCGCGCCGTTCGTGAGGCCGCCGACGAGACGCAGCGTGCCCGCGTCGAGGCGCGTGCCGCCCGTGTAGGCGAACGCGCCACCGAGGTCGAGCCGGCCGCCGCCCGTCTTGACGAACGCGAGCGTGCCCGCGCCATCCTGCACCGTGCCGCCGGCACACGCATTCGTCGTGCCCGCCGCCACGTCCAGCGTCAGCGTGGGCGTGGCGCCCGCGGCCGCCTGCAGCGTGCCGCCGGCGTCCAGCACCACGTCCTTCACCGTGAGATCGCCCGCGAGCGTCGCCGTCGATTTGTCCATGACGCGCAGCGAGCCGATCTCGCCGCCGGCCATCGTCGCCGTCGTCGCGCCCTGCAGCGCGAGCGTGCCCGCGCCGGAGAGCGTGTTCGTGAGCGCCAGGCCCGGCACGCCGTCGTAGTAGAGCTTGCAGGCGCTTCCCACCGTGATCGGACCCGCGCCCAGCGTCGTGCCGTTCGTCACGAAGGTATAGCCAACGCCCGTGAGCGTCGTCGCGCCCGCATACGTGTTCGTGGCGTTGAAGCGGAAGCTCTTCACGTCCTTTGCGTTGGCATTCAGCGTCAGCGACCCCGAGCCCGTGATCGGCGCCGCCCAGATGAACTTCTGGTTCTCGTTCCAGCCGTAGAGATACGCGGTGACGTCGCCCGTAATGTCCACGTCGCCCGCCAGCGTGACCGTCTTGTCCTGCGCCGTGCTCAGCGTGGTCTTCGAACCCGTGCCGGCAAGATGGAAGCGCGAGGCGTAGGTGCCGCCGCGCAGCGTGAGCGCGGCGCCCGCCGTGTCGTTGCCGTCCACGATGATGTCGCCCGCCGCGTCGAACATCGTGTTCGTGATCGTGGCCGACACGCCCGTGAAGCGCGTGCCGCCCGTCCACGCCGCCACGTAGGCGTTCGGGAACGTGAGCGTCGTCGTGGACTGGCCGTTCGTGGCGATGGACGCGAACTGCACGCCCGCGGAGCCGGTCGTGCGCACGTTCCACGTGAACGTGTTGCCGCCCGTCGGCGCCGCGCGCAGCACGAGGCCGGGCTGCGCGCCGAACGCGATCTCG
>CAVEDG010000108.1:4016-6370 GCA_963614205.1 bacterium
GTGCCGGACACCGTCTCGTTCGCGCCGTTGGCGACCTGCCGCGTGAAGAGGAGGCGGCCCGGATTCGCGCCGTCGCCGACCGTGAGCGCGCTGTCCACCGTGAGCGCCGCGCGGTTGCGCACCTGCACGGCCGTCGCGGACGTCGCCTCGGAGATCGTCGTCGCCGCATCGACGGTCAGCAGCCCCGCCGCGTCGTCCGCCGCGCGCGTGAAGCCGCTCTCGGCCGATTCGGCGGCGAAGGCGACGTTCGTCGCGTCGGACGCGATGAAGACGGGTCTCGGCGAAAGCGCGGCGTCCGCCTGGCCCGTCACCTTGACCGCGCCCGCGCCGTTGAGCAGCAAGGCGCCGCCGGCGTCAAACGCAAGAGACGACGCCGTGAGCGTCGCGCCGGGCGCGACTTTCGCGCGCGCCACGCCGCCCGTCACGGACAGAGCATCGAGCGCGACCGTCGCGGCGGGCGCGAGAGCCGCGCCGCCCGCCAGCGTGACCGGCGTCGCCTCCTCGGCAAGCCGCGCGCCGCTCGTCGCGAGAGTGCCGTCCTCAATGCGCACGGCCGAAAAATTCGAAAGGGGCGTGGCGAGCGTGAAACGACCCTTGCCGGTCTTGTGCAGCGTGCCGCCCTCGCCCTTCAGCGCAAGCGTGACGTTCGCGCCCGTCGGTCCCGTCGAGGAGAGGAACGGTTCCGCGCCCACGAGCGTGATGGCGCTGCCCTGAAGCGTGGACGTGAACACACCGAAGTTGATGCCGGAGAGCGTGAGCCCCGAAATGTTCTGGTTGAAGACATCCGTGACGACGCCCTTTTCAGTTCGCCGAAAGTTCTTCGCGTTGATCGTCGCCACGCCGCCGTCCTTCGCCACGGTGTCGTGCACCCAGATCCTGGACGTGCTCCACGTCGTTTCGCTGTACTCGCTGCCCTCGTCAAGCGTGCCGTCCGCCGCCGCGGCCGCGCCGGCAAGCAACGCCGCGCACGGAAATGCAATCAACAGTTTTTTCATGGTTGTCGTTCTCCTTGGAGTTGGGGGTGTGAAGAGGAAAGGGACTCAAGCGACAAAACGCCGCAAAACTACGAGTATTTTCGGGGGGGCAAAATTCCGCGGGACGATCCCCAATCTTTACGCGCCGAGGGTCACGCGGTCGGAGACGAAGTCCTTGAAGCCCTTGCCGGCCTTGATCGTCGCGCCGAGGAACGCGCGCGCGGGGAAGAGGTTCGCGCCCGTAAGCAGCGCGGCGAAGTCGCGCTCGCAGTTCTGCATGCCGCCGCCGCCGTGCGTCTGGAAAAGCCCGACGCCCTTCGCCTTCTTGAGCGCCGCCGCATTCTCGCTCACCCAGGTGCGCACGGGCGGCGACATCGTGCCCCACCAGTTCGGCGTGCCGACAAGCACGACGTCGAACGCCGCGACGTCGAGTCCCGCGATCTTCTCAATCGGGCGCAGAGTCCCCGCGCGGCACTCCGGCTTCGCCTCGTCGCAGCAGTCGCCGTAGTCCGGCGCATACGGCTTGGCGGCCTTGATCTCGACGCACTTCGCGCCGCCGAGCGTCTTCGCGAACGACTCCGCCGCGTAGCGCGTGTTGCCGCTCCGCGAGAAATAGACGATGAGAACCTTGTCCTTCGTTGTCTTGACGGGCATCTTCGCCCCTCCTTTCGATTGCGCGTCCGCACACGCCGGTAGGGCCAGCCCCGCCGCCGCGAACGCGGACGACTTGATGATGAAATCGCGACGATTGATCCTCTTCATGTTCATGACCAGTTCCCTTCCTTGAAGTCTTCGATGTCCAAGCACTCCTTGACGCGGCCGCCTAATACTGCAAACCGACGCGGAGGAAAAACTGCTTCGCGGCGGAGTTGGCTGGCGTGATCGTCGCCTTCACCTTGCCGTCGGAAGTCGGCGTGAACGTCGCGGACACGTTCTTCGCGTCAAACGACGCCTCGTCCAGGACTTCCGCGCCCTGAACCGAAAAGACGCGTCCGAGGCCTGTCTCCGTCGCGTCGCTGCCGACCGCAAGATCGGAGATCGACGCCACCAGATCCCACTTTCCCGCTTCGGATGCGGACGGCCCAATCGCCTCGATCTTCAGATTCGTCGGCGCGGCGTCCGGCCATTTGTTCAACCTAAGCGCATACGCGCCATACGCCGACGGCGAGTTCAGAATCGCCTTCCGCGCCTCGAGTTTCCCCTCGGGTGCAACCGTCTTGAGCCACGAGCGAAATGTGCCCAGATATTCATCCAGCTCCACATACTTCGCGAGCCGCGGATCCTGCGCCGCCGCGAGGACGGGCTCAAGAAAATGGCTTCCGTCGTTGTAATCGATATCGGGAAACGGCTCTTCCATGCAGACGACCTGATACCAGGTAG
>CAVEDG010000109.1:0-6316 GCA_963614205.1 bacterium
GCCCGTGACGTGCTTGGCGACGTCGAAGCCGACCTCGATCCCGAACCGGAGCGAGTAGAGGCGCCCGCACCTGCGCGTCGTGTGCACGAGCATCCCCCGGATCATGTTGCCGAGTGCGCCAAGTTCCTTGAGAAGGCTCTTCCGCCTTTGTGCCAGTTCGTCGTTGGCTTGACGCGGCGAATGGAAATGTGATAGACTGACGGCGTAAAGGCACGTTGGGTGACGCGCGCGTCGGATTCGGCGCGGGCGTGACTCGGCCAATTCACAGGAGAAACACGTATGAAGAAGCTCATGATCCTTTCGGGCGCGCTGGCGGCTCTGGCCGCGTGCGCAACGGCGCAGGGCGCCGCCACGTACTGGCTGAAGGCGGCGTCAAGTGGAAATCCGCCGCCGAAGTGCTTCACGTTCTACTCCGACGAGGCGTGCACGACGAAGGTCACCGTGACGCCGACCGCGAACGACGGCAACACCTACGTCGTGCTGGGGTCGGCCAAGATGACGGGCAGCTACACGGCGCCCGCGGGCACCACGTGGTTCTTTGGGTCGAAGTCGAAATACGTCAGCTTCTACACGAACGGTGGAATCTCGATGAACTTCGACGGTGGAAGTGAATGCACGATCTACGGCATCGAGGTGAACGCCAACTCCCCCGGCACGTTGACGTGGAAGGGTACGAATCGGTTCGTCAACGTCGGGAAGTCGTTCTCGTTTTCGCCGGTCAACTCTGAGGCCACGAAACCGCGCGGCGTCGATCTCGCCGGCACGTTCTTCGCGGACACGGACGTTACGGTGAGGCTTTCGCGTAATCAAGCAGAAGCCGGTTCGATCGCCAACTGGATCCTCTCGGGTGACTTCTCTGCGTACAAGGGCAAGTTTGTCGTCTCGAACACTCATGCGGGACGGGTGGGCTCTTTGCAGCTCACGTCTGAGACGGCGTTTGGCGATGCGTCCGTGGAGGCGGCCGACATGTTCACGCTCACGGGCAACGTGACATGGCGCATCGATCCCGCCGTGCGGCAGTACGCGACGAAGGGCATCACGCTTAGCCTTTCGGCCGGGCAGACGAACAAGGTGACGGCGGCCGCGAACACGAGCTGGACGCTCACGGCGCCGCTCGTCGGCACGGCGGGCACGTTCGCGAAGGTCGGCGAGGGCACGGTGGAGCTTGCCGGAAGCGTGTCGATGCCGAACATCGTGGTCGAGGAGGGCACGCTCGTGGTCGACGCCGAGGCGTCCTTCGCGGAAGGCACTGCGATCACCGTGCGCCCGGGCGCGCAGCTCGTGAGCCGCGTGGGGCTGAACATCCCGAACGTCACGGTGACGACGGAGGAGGGCGGCGGCTTCTCGTTCGACTTCACGACGCCGTATGCGGATGGCGCGACGACGGCGCTCGACTACTCCACGCTGACGGCGGAGGACTGGGCGGCGCTCGCGAAGCCCGTGCCGCTGAAACTCGCCACGGCGATCCCGCTGCCGCTGAACGCGACGAACCGGCTCGCGCTCGTGAAGTTCCCGGAGGCGCTGCACGTGACGGCGGCCGACTTCAAGAACGCGACCACGACCACGTACAATCTGCCGACGACGTGGTTCGAGGTTACGTCCGACGGCGCCGGCTGCGACGTGGTGTACCTCGTGGCGCGTCCCGCGGTGTACCTGACCGTGACGCGCGACGATCTGAACTTCAGTCCCGTAATCATGAACGCCGTGCAGACGAGCGAGAAGGATCAGCAGGAGTACGTGACCTGGAGCGACGGCCTTGTGCCGCACGCGGGCGCGGACTACGTGATCGCGAACGGCACCACCGCGGCGACGTGCGACGGCTGGAAGGGGCTGAACAGCGTGTATACGTTCCCCGGCGAGTCGCTCACGCTTGCCAACGGGAGCGCCCTCACGTACAAGAGCGCGACGAACCGCTTCGCGCGCCTCGTCTCCTACGGCGGCACGACGCACTGGGTGCAGGGCATGGCCAACAAGGCGTACACGCGTCAGGTGCTCGAGGGGAATCTGGAGCTCGTCTCCGGCAACGTGTACTTCAAGGGCGACAACAGCACGATCCATAAGACCCAATTCGACATCGCCGCCACGGTGACGGGTGAAGGCGCGATGACGTTTACCGGAAACAGCGGCGGACTGGCCGCGCGGTTCAGCGGCGACGGCACGGCGTTCGCAGGCACGGTGGTGAACGAGATGGAGGGCGGCAGCGTGGGGAACTGGGCCGCGGTCGAGATCCCGGACTTCACGCGCGTCGTGGCCGACCGCGCGATTCAGGAGCCGCGCGCGCTGCTCGGCAACAGCGGCTCCTGCGCCTTCCACGCCACGGAAGACTGCCTTTTCACGGGCGTCAATTACGGCATCGCCTTCAGCGGCTACAACGACGCCCTGTCCGTTGCGGAGGGGAAGACGCTGACGCTCAACACGTACACGCGCTTCCAGTCCACCGTTGCCTACAAGACGGGCGCGGGCACGCTGGCGCTCGGCGGCGAGATCACCTACGGCTACGACGGCAACTGGAATTCCCTGGCTTACGGGACGCAGTACGAGCTGCGTCTGCAGAACGGCTGGCTCAAGCCCTACGTCTGGAACAACGGAAAGTCCTATCGCTACCTGTGCGTGAAGATCATGGGCGACGCGGCGACGGGCTTCGCGTTCGACCTCGAGCCGCAGGACGAGAACATCCGCACCTACGGCATGCGCCTCGATCGTGAGAACGCGATTCTCTTCAACGACGCCGCCGTGGCGTGCCGCGTGAAGCTGCTGCTGCCGGAGCCGGCGGCAGCGCTCGCGCAGACGGTCACGGTGCCCGTGTTCACGGTGCCCGACGCGCTGGCGGAGACGCTCGCCGCGCGCATCGTGGTGGAGAAGAACTACGTCAACGGCGCGGCGGCGGTGACGACCGCGGCCGCCGAGAACCTGAGCGGCTTCACCACGATCACGGTCTCGATCAAGCCCACCTCCACGGTCATCCTCCTGCGCTAGCCCAACTCCCAACTCCCAACTACCAACTCCCAACTCCCAACTATCAACTACCAACTACCAACTATGAAGCCTCTCATTCTCGCGTGTGTCGTTTTGGTTTCCGCCGCCGTGGGTGCGGCGGAGAAGCCGGCGTGGCTGGGGAAGATCCGGCGGGATCATCCGCGGATGTTCTTCAACCGCGACACGTGGCCGCAGGTGAAGGCGCGCGCGGAGGGGCCGGCCGCCGCCGCGCGCGCGGCGCTGCTCGCGCGGTGCGACGCCTACCCCACGAATCCCGTGTGTTCCGGCACGGAGCTGCCGCCGCTCCGTCCGGGCGAGGACTTCCACCACACGGGCATTCCGAACATCCGCGAATGGGGCACGCAGAGCGCGGAGTGCGCGCTCGCGTGGCGCCTCACGGGGAAGCCGGTCTACCTCGACAAGGCGAAGGCGATGCTGCGCGCGAACGTGCGCGGCTACCAGGAGGCGTACGCCAACCGGCGCGCGGTGAACTGGTATTCGCACACGCGCGTCAACTCGCTCTGCGCCTACGACTGGATCTTCGAGGCGCTGACGGACGACGAGCGGCGCGCGATCATCGTGCCGCTCGTGCAGCACTGCGAGAACGTGCAGCCGCGCAAGGGACGGCCGCGCATTCGCCGGCTCAACGACGGCGGCGTTTCCGCCGGCTGCTACGGCACGCCCAACCTGATGTGGTACGCGGGCCTCGCCGCGCTGGGCGACGGCTACTGCGACGACCTCGCCGAGGCGCTGATCGTCGAGGGCCAGGACTACCACCGGCGCGTGCTCGAGTTCCGCGCGGCGAGCGCGGGCGACGACGGCGGCCTCAATTCGGGCACGGACGGCTACGCGCTCGGCCACTATCCGCTCGCGCACTTCAACATCTTCCACACGTGGCTCTCCGCCACGGGCGAGAACCTCGCCGCGCAGTATCCCTCCCTCGCGCTGCTGCCGAACTGGGTGTGGTGGATGTGGGTGCCGGACGCGGCGAACCCGCGCGCCCCGCACAACTTCGGCTATGGCGACGACATCCACATCGGCAACCGGCTCACGGCCGGCTACCTCTACGAGCACCTGCTGCAGTACACGCACTTCTACAAGGACGCGGACCCCGCGGCCGCGCGCCTCGCCGCCGCGCTCGCCAAGATGTGCCCCAACCGCAACGCGGACGGCTCGTGGACGCCGTCCGTCGGTTCGCCCGCCTATCCCTTCCTCTTCGGTCCGGCGGACGACGTGGCGCCCTACACGCCCGAGGAGCTCGCCCACTCGCCCGTGAAGGCGCGGCACTTCGAGACGATCGGGCAGATCGTGATGCGCAGCGGCTGGACGACGAACGACACGTACGCGCTGCTCGTGGGCGGCACGAAGACGCCGATGCACAAGCACTACGACGAAGGCCACTTCACGATCTTCCGCAACGACTTCCTCGCGCTCGACAGCGGCTCGCGCGCGGACCAGCGCGACCTGAACCTGCGCTACTACTACGCGCAGTCCATCGCGCACAACGTGGTCGTGATCCAGAAGCCCGGCGAGAAGATCCCCGGCTACTGGGGGCCGTCGTGCGCGAAGACGAACGAGCCGGCGAACGCGGGCGGCATGTACGGCAAGACGGCGAAGGTGCTCGCCTTCGAGACGCGCGCGCGCTACTCCTACGCCGCGCTCGACACGACCGCGCTCTACGGCGACAAGTGCACGGAGAACGTGCGCCAGTTCGTGCACGTGCAGCCGAACGTCTTCGTGGTCTACGACCGCGTGGGCGCCGCCGACGCGGGCTACGAAAAGCAGTTCCTGCTGCACACGCAGAACGAGCCGCAGATCGACGGGCGCACGATGGCGGCGCGCTCGCGCGGCGGACGGCTCTTCAGCGAGGCGCTGCTGCCGGCGGACGCGGCGCTCGTGCGCGTGGGCGGGCCGGGCAAGGAGTTCTGGGCGAGCGGGCGCAACTGGGAGATCGAGCCGGCGTGGCGCGCGCGGACCGAGAAGCGGTGCGAGACGACCGGGAGCGGGCCCTACTGGGGCGCGTGGCGCGTGGAGACGCGGCCGGGCGCGCCGCGCGCGGACGACCGCTTCCTGCATGTGCTCACGGCGGGCGACGCGGCGACGACGGCGGGCGTGCCCGCGCGCCTGCTCGCGGACGCCACGCGCGACGGCGTGGCGCTCACGCTTGCGGGCGGCGACGTGATGGAGATCTGGTTCAACCGCGCGGGCGCCGTGGGCGGCGAGGTGCGCGTGGGCGGCGCGTCGAGGCCGCTCGCCACCGTGGTCACGCCGCAGAAGGGCGTGCTCGTGGGGCCGAAGGACACTCCGCCGCGCAAGGCGCTCGTCGGCACGGTGTGCCGGCGTTTCTCGGGTGCGCCCGAAGCGCGGGCGGCGCTCGCCGCGCAGCTCGTGGACGACCTCGCCGCGCGCGCGAAGGCGGAGCACGGCGGCCGGCGGCTCGATCTCGCGGTGCTGCCGGAGCACGCGCTCATGCGCCCCGGCAGCCTGGCCGGGGAGAAGACGCTGCCGCTCGCGTTCGTGACGGAGGCCCTCGGGCCGGTCGCGAAGCGCAACGGCTGCTACGTGGCGGTGGGCGTCTTCCTCGTGGAGCGCGCCGCGGACGGACGCGACGTGCCGCGCAACGCGCTCGTGCTGCTCGGGCGCGACGGCCGCGTGGCGGGCGTCTACAACAAGGTGCACACGGCGTGCGAGTGGGGCGACCCCACGTCGATGGACTCGGAGGACGGCATTGCGCCCGGCGCGGACTTCCCCGTGTTCGAGACGGACTTCGGGCGCGTGGGCTTCCTCGTGTGCTTCGACATGTCGTATGACGACGGCTGGGAGGCGCTGCGCCGCGGCGGGGCGGAGCTGGTGGCGGTGAGCTCGATGTCGCCGCAGGTGATGCGACCCTCGTATTACGCGCATCGCCATGGCTACTGGGTCGTCACGTCCACGCCGCGCAGCCAGGCCGCCGTGATCACGCCCTACGGCTACGTGCTGAAGCAGGTGGGCGACGAGTCGTCGCTGCTCGCGGAGATCGACTTCTCCTACGTGACCACGCACTGGTCGGCCGAACTCAAGGGCGGCCGCGCGCTGAAGGAGAAGTTCGGCGCAGCGGCCTTCGGCGGCCTCTACAAAAACGAAGAGGACAACGGCATCTGGTGGAGCAACCGCGACGACCTGACCATCGGGCAGATGATCGAGGCGGTCAACGTGCGGCCGCGCGACGACGAGGCCGCGCGCGCCGAACGCGCCGCCGCCCGCCACCGCGTGCCCGGCACGGGCGTGTATCGGTAGGGCGTCAACGCCCCCCTTGCGCGGTGGGGCGGAATATGGTAAACTATTTCCCCGTTCCGAAGCC
>CAVEDG010000110.1:0-6309 GCA_963614205.1 bacterium
GTCCGTCGCCGCGCTGGTCATTGGCGGACTGTTCCTGAACCGGGACGACGGCAAGACCGCCGAAGACGGTGCGCACAAGGTCTGACGCGCTTACGAAAGGGGCTTCGCCTTCCGCGCGTCGAGCAGCTGCGTGAAGACGATCGCGGCGAAGACGAGGCCGTAGCCCACGAGGCGGCGCGGCGTCATCTCCTCGGGCAGGGCGAGAGCGCCAACGCGCCAGCCGAGCCAGCCGAAGAACACGCCGAAGACGGATTCGAGCGACATCACGATGCCCGCGATCGCCGGCGCCACGAGCTTCTGGCCCACGTTCTGCAGCGTGTAGGCCACGCCCGACGAGAACACGCCGCAGAAGACGATCGACACGGCGGCCGCGCGGAAGTCCGCCAGGTTGAGATGCGCGGCTTCGCTCGGCAGCGCGAGGAACGGCAGACCCAGCACGGCGCCCGTGGCGAACTGGATGCAGCTGAGCCCCAGCGCGTCGGCGCGCGCGATGAAATGATCCACGGTGAGGATCTGCACGGCGAAGAAGGCGGCGCAGAGGAGCGTGAGCGCCTCGCCGCGGCCGAACGCGAATTCGCCCGCGCCCTTCAGGCAGATGAGGAACGTGCCCGCGAGCGCGCACGCGATGCCCGGCCACACGTACCACGCCGGACGGCGCCCGAGCGCGAGCGCGAAGAGCGGCACGATGAGCGCGTAGTTCGCCGTGAGGAACGCGCACGTGCCCGGCGACGTGTCGGCGATGCCGATCTGCTGCAGCATGGAGGGCACCCACAGCGCGAGACCGCACCAGAAGCCGCCCACCAGTTCCGCGCGGCCGAAGCGGAAGCGCCGCCGCGCGGCCATCACGCCAAGCAGGAACAGGGCCGCCAGCACGTTGCGCGACGCCGTGAACGCGAACGGCCCGACCGCGTCGCCGCCGACCTTCTGGAACAGGAAGGCGCCGCCCCAGATGAGGGCCGTGATGAGAAGCAGAAGCGTGCCCATGATCCAGAGGCGGCTCAGCCCTCCGAGAAGTCCTTCACGAGGTCGCGGTGCAGCATGCGCTCGTAGAGCGCGATGTACTCGCGCGCGCACGCCTCGTGGTTGAAGCGCTTCAGCGACTGCTCCATGATGCGCGCGATCTCCGCGGCGCGCACGTCGGCCGGCTTCTCCCAGAACGCCATCGCCTGGTCCATCGCCCAGAAGAGGCCGTTGGAATCGTAGGTGTCGAACACGAAGCCGTTGCCCGTGTGCGCCTCGAGATTGAGATGCTCCACGGTGTCGTGCAGACCGCCCGTGTTGTGCACCACGGGCAGCGAGCCGTAGATCGGCGCCTGCATCTGCGGCAGGCCGCACGGCTCGAAGAGCGACGGCATGAGCATGAAGTCCGAACCCGCGAAGCCGAGCTGCGAGAGGCGGCCGTCGAAGTCGCGCACGCCGAGGCGGCGCTCGATGCCGTGGAACGAGCGGATGTCCCAGAACGGCTTCTGGAAGGCGCCGTTCGCGATGATCGCGATCTGCGCGCCCTCGCTCCAGTGCTTGTCGAGGAAGCGGTAGCAGATGTCCGCGAGCAGCTGCGGCCCCTTCTGCGCGGGATCGAGGCGCGAGGGCCAGAAGAAGAGCGGCGCGTCGGGATTGACCTCGAGGCCGAGCGCGCGCTGCAGCTCCTCCTTGTTGCGCCGCTTCGCCTCCGCGTGGTCGGCGGGTCCGTAGCGGAACGGAATCTTGTCGTCCGTGGCCGGGTTGTCCGCCGGGTCGGGCGCGTTGAGGATGCCCGTGGCGCAGCCGGCGTTGTACTTGTTGCGGATCTCGTTGCGGATGGAGTCGGGGATGAACGAATGCCAGCCGTTGACGATTTCCTGCAGGAACGTGGGCGAGACGGTGTTGATGAAGTGCGCCGCGAACACGCCGGAGGCCTGCAGGTCGATCGGGTCGGTGTCGTGCGCGCTGAAGTAGTCGTAGGGCGGCCGCTCGTAGTAGAGATTGCCCCAGAACTCGGCGGCGTCGATGCCCGCGTCCTCCACCTGCGCGAGCGTGAGCTTGTGCGTGTGGATGTTGTGGACGGTGAAGAGGCACGGGATGCCCATGCGGCGCGCGGCCGCGGGGATGAGCCCCGTCATCCAGTCGTTGCAGTGGATGAGGTCCGGCTGCACTTCGGGGATGATGTGGTTGATCACCTCGCGCTGGAACGCGAGCGCGAGGCGCGGGTTCGCGCCGCTCTGGGAGTAGACGCGGTCGCGGTAGTAGAAGCAGCGGTCTTCGGCGAGGTGGATGTGCTCGTCGGGCATGCGGCTCTTGTAGACGCGCAGTTCCGAGGCGACGAGCTGCGCCGTCTCCTCGTGGAACATGCGCCGGTAGTGCGGCAGCGCCACGTGCACGTCCGCGCCGAGGTCGAAGAGCGCGGCGACGAGCGAGGCGGAGACGTCGGCCATGCCGCCCGCCTTCGCGCTCATCTTGCCCGCAAGGTTGCCCATGCCCTCCGGGAGATAGGTGATCTCCGGCGTGACGATGAGAATGCGGGGATTCTTCCCCTTGCGTCCCTGACGATGAACGGCCATGGCGTGTCTCCTTTCGCTGCGATGCGGCGCGCGTTCGCGCGCGGTGACTGTGTCGTTATTCGGCGTCCTCGGCGCCCCAGATGCTCTCCAGCGCGTCGCCCATCATCTCGACGGCCTCCTCGATGTGGGCCTCGCTCATGGAGAGCGTGGGGAGGAAGCGCACCACGTTGCCGCGCGCCGTGAGGGCGAGCACGTTGAAGTCGCGCAGCGCGTCGACCACGGCCTTCGGATCGCCATCGACCACGAGGCCGAGCATGAGGCCGAGACCGCGCACGTCGAGCGCCTGGTCGTACTTCTCCACGAACGCCTGGAGCGCGGCCTTGAGCATGTCGCCCTTGGCGGCGGCGGCGGCGAGAAGGCCTTCGTCCTCGATGATCTTGATCGTGGCGAGCGCGGCGGCGCAGGAGAGCGCGTTGCCGCCGAAGGTGGAGGCGTGGCTGCCGGGCTGGAACACGTCCGCGTACTTCGCGTTCGAGACGAGCGCGCCCATGGGCACGCCGTCGGCGAGCGACTTGGCGCAGGTGAAGAGATCCGGCTTCACGTCGAAGTTCTGCCAGCCCCACCACGTGCCCGTGCGGCCCATGCCGCACTGCACTTCGTCGCAGATCATGATGAGGTTCTTCTCGTCGCACAGGGCGCGCACGCCGGCCATGAACTCCGGCGTGGCGGGCGTCACGCCGCCCTCGCCCTGCACGGCCTCGAGCAGGATCGCCACGGTCTTGTCGGTGATCGCCGCCTTCACGCTGTCGAGGTCGTTGAAGTCGGCGTAGGCGAAGCCCACGGGCATCGGCTCGAAGCCGGCCTGGCACCAGTCCTGGCCCGTGGCGGCGAGCGTGGCGAGCGTGCGGCCGTGGAAGCCGTTGCGCATCGTCACGACCTCGTAGCGGCCGCCGTTGGCGGCGCCCCACTTGCGCGCGAGCTTGATCGCCGCCTCGTTCGCCTCCGCGCCCGAGTTGCAGAAGAACACCTTGCCGCCGAGATCCGAGATCTCCACGAGCTTCTTGGCGAGCTTCACCTGCGGCTCGTTGACGAAGAGGTTCGAGCAGTGGCCGAGCTTGGCAATCTGCTCCTGCACGGCCTTGACCACGCCCTCCGTGCAGTGGCCCACGTTGTGGCAGCCAATGCCGCTCGTGAAGTCGTAGTACTGCGTGCCCTCGGGCGTGTAGACGCGCGAACCCTTCGCCTTGGAAATGACGACGCCGGGCGTATACGTCGGCATCAGATACTTGGTGTACTCTTCAATGATTTCAGTGCTCTTGCTCATCGGTGATCTCCGTTCCCACGCCTTCGCGGGTGAATATTTCCAGTAAAAGTGAATGGGGCATGCGGCCGTCCACGAGCTGCACCTTGTGCACGCCCGCGCGGATCGCGTCCTCGCAGCCCTCGATCTTCGGCAGCATGCCGCCGGCGATCACGCCTTCGGCCTTGAGCCGCGCCACGTCGGAAAGGCGCAGCGTGGGCATCAGCGTGGCGGGGTCGTTCGGGTCCCGGAGCAGGCCGGGCACGTCCGAGACGACCACGAACTTCTCGACCTTCAGCGCCCGCGCGAGGGCGGCGGCGGCGCTGTCGGCGTTGACGTTGTAGAGGTGGCCGTCGCGGCCGGTGCCGAGCGGCGTGATCACGGGCACGATGCCCGCGTCGAGCATCTCGTGCACGGCGCGCGTGTCCACGGCCACGGGCTCGCCCACGTAGCCGCGGTCGGGCTGCGCGATCTTTTCGGCGGTGAACATCCAGTTGCCGTGCAGCGGCCGTGCGTTCGTCTTGAACGCCTGCAGCTTGCGCACGAGATCGGCGTTGACCACGTTGTTGAGCGTGCGGCGCACCACTTCCATCGTCGGCTCGTCCGTCACGCGCAGCCCGTCCACGAACTTCGGCACGAGGCCGCTCGCCGTGAGCGCGCGCGAAATCGCCTTGCCGCCGCCGTGCACGAGCACCACGCGCATGCCCACCGCGTCCATGAACGCGATGTCCGCCAGCAGCGAGACGAGATTCTGTTCGCTCTCCA
The DNA here is from genome assembly GCA_963614205.1 of bacterium. Taxonomy (GTDB): domain Bacteria; phylum Verrucomicrobiota; class Kiritimatiellia; order RFP12; family UBA1067; genus RUG572. The sequence continues at coordinate 4,543 of CAVEDG010000110.1, forward strand.
TCACGCTGCCGCCGACCTTCACGAGCACGGTCGCGCCGCAGAAGTCCTGAATGTAGGGCAGGGCCTCCGTCAGGACCGCGGCCTTGTGCATGGCCTGGTCAAGCTTCTCCATGGTCGCGGCCTCCCTGCGCCGGAGGCGTCCACAGGCGTTCGAGCGCGTAGTAGGCGCGCGCCTCGGGCGAGAACACGTGCACCACGATGTCCACGTAGTCCACCACGATCCAGCCGCTGGCGGGATCGCCGCTCGTGCGGAACGCCGTGTCGCCGGCCTCGCGCATCGCCTGCTCCACGCCGGCGACGAGGCCCTTGAGATGGGGCGCGGCCGTGCCCGTGGCGACCACGAACACGTCGCACAGCCCCGAAACGCCGCGCACGTCGTACGTCTTCACGTCCACGGCCTTCTTGTCGTCCAGGGCCTGGACGACACGCTTCACTCGTTCTTCAAGCGTCATGTTGCTTCTGCTTACTTCTTCTTGTAGCCGGCCATGATCGGCGTGACCTTGACCTTCTCGACGATCTCGGCGGCGACCTCGGGATGTTCCCTGAGGTACTGGATCGTGGCCATCGAGCCCTGGCCGAGCTGGCTGGCGCCGTAGGCGATCCAGCTGCCGCGCTTCTCCACCACGCCGCGCGCGAGCGCCGCGTCGAGGATCGAGCCTTCCCACGAAATGCCGCACGTGTAGAGGATGTCGAACTCCGCCTCGGTGAACGGCGGCGCGACCTTGTTCTTCACGACCTTCACGCGCGTGCGGTTGCCGATCACGGTGCCGGCGGAATCCTTGATCGCGCCGATGCGCTGCACCTGCAGGCGGCACGAGGCGTAGAACTTCAGCGCCTTGCCGCCGGGCGTCGTCTCGGGATTGCCGAACATCACGCCGATCTTCTCGCGCACCTGGTTCGTGAAGATGCACAGCGTCTTCGTCTGGGCGAGCACGCCCGTGAGCTTGCGCATTGCCTGCGACATGAGGCGCGCCTGCAGGCCCATGTGGCTGTCGCCCATGTTGCCGTCGATCTCCGCCTGCGGCGTGAGCGCCGCCACGGAGTCGACCACGATCACGTCGAGCGCGCCGCTCTTGCACAGCTGCTCGCAGATCGACAGCGCCTCTTCGCCGCTGTTGGGCTGCGCCACGAGCAGGTCGTCGAGGTTCACGCCGATCTTCTTCGCGTAGTTCGGGTCGAGCGCGTGCTCGGCGTCGATGAACGCCGCCACGCCGCCCGCCTTCTGCGCGTTCGCCACCACGTGCAGCGCCAGCGTCGTCTTGCCGGACGACTCCTGGCCGTAGCACTCGACGATGCGGCCGCGCGGCAGCCCGCCCACGCCCAGCGCGAGGTCGAGCGACAGCGCGCCCGTGGAAATCACGGGAATGTTCGCGTGCTCCGCCCCGCCGAGGCGCATGATGGAGAGCTCGCCAAACTCCTTCTTGATCTGGCTGAGCACCGCGTCCAGCGCCGTGTTCGTCTTCGTGGAGGAGGCCTCCGCCTTGTCCTTCTTGTCTGCCATGTCGTTCTACTCTCTTTCCGTCCTGACGCGCAACAGTATACCATAGTCCGCGCCGACTGCCTAGGGGGGACTCTGCGGGAAGCCGCGCGGACTCTTTACAACCCGAAACGAAACTGGTAGACTACATGCCAAACGCAAGGAAGGCAAGGACATCGAATGAGCGAGATTCTGGTTGAACACATTGGCACCAGCCGCTACGCGCCGGTGGATCTCGACACCTACCAGTACAACGGACTGGAAGGGCTGAGCTTCGGCCAGCTCGTGAT
>CAVEDG010000111.1:0-6248 GCA_963614205.1 bacterium
CGGCGAGAGCAGGACGAGCGCGACCAGGTTCGGGAACGCCATGAGCCCGTTGAACGTGTCGGCGATGCCCCAGACGACGGAGACCGTGAGGTAGGGCCCGCAGAAGACGACGAGCACGTAGAGCAGGCGGTAGACCTTCACCCAGATCGTGCGCTTCGTGCCCACGAGGTATTCGAGGCACTTCTCCGAGTAGTAGTCCCAGCCGAGGATCGTGGTGAAGGCGAAGAACGTGAGCGAGGTCATGAGGAAGAAGCTCGCGATGACGTTCGACTTCGGGCCGAGGAAGGCGAGGCCGCGCGAGAACGCCTCGATCGTGATGTCGACGCCCTTGAGGCCAAGGGACGGCTCCCAGGCGCCCGTCACGACGATGGCGAGGCCGGTCATCGTGCAGATGACGATCGTGTCGATGAAGGTGCCGGTCATGCAGACGAGGCCCTGGCGCGTCGGCTCGTTCGTCTTCGCCGCGGCGGCCGCGATCGGGGCGGACCCGAGGCCGGCCTCGTTCGAGAAGATGCCGCGCGCGATGCCTTTCTGCATCGCGATGAAGATCGTGCCGACCATGCCGCCCGTGAACGCGCTCGGATTGAACGCCGCGCGGACGATCAGCTCGACGGCGGACGTCACCTTCGAGAGGTTGCCGAGCAGCAGGAACGCGATGCTGACGACGTAGAAGATCGCCATGAACGGCACGACGACCGTCGAGACCTTCGCGATGCGCTTGAGCCCGCCAATGACGACGAGCGCGACGCAGACCGTGACGAGCAGACCCGCGACGACGACGGGGACCGAATACGTCGTGCCGAAGATCGGCAGCCCCGTCGCCATGTTCGCCGGGTCGAAGTTCGGGTCGAAAAAGCGCTGCACGGCGGACGTGATGCCGTGGATCTGCGTGATCGTGCCGGTGCCCATGATGCCCGCGAGCACGCCGAAGAACGCAAACGCAATGGCGAGCGGCTTCCACTTCTTTCCAAGCCCTTTCTCGATGTAGTAGAACGGGCCGCCCAGGACGCGTCCATCCGGCGCGATCTCGCGGTACTTGACGGCGAGCAGGCCTTCGGCGTATTTCGTCGCCATGCCGAAGAACGCGGCAACCTCCATCCAGAAGAGCGCCCCCGGCCCGCCCGTGCCGATCGCCGTCGCGACGCCGACGATGTTGCCCGTGCCGATCGTCGCGGAGAGCGCGGTGCAGAGCGCGCCGAACTGCGTGACCTCGCCGTCCACGCCCTCGTCCACCTCCTGGTGGAACATGTACTGAAACGCGCGCTTGAGGTTGAAGAGATGGTAGAAGCGCAGGATGCACGTGAGGAGAAGGCCCGTCACGAGAATGGACGCGATCAGCGGGATGCCCCACACCCAGCCATCGATTCTGTCGACGAAGCCCGTGACCGAGGCGAGCCAGTCGCTCGTCGCCTCGACGGTCTTCGCGACGGCGCCGGTCTGCGCCGCCTCGGGCTCCTCCTGCACGACCTTCAGGGCCGTCGGCGCAACGTCCGCCACCGTCTGCGCGAACGCGCACGCACCAGAAACTACGACGGCACTTGCCGCCACCATCATTTTCCAGAGATTTCGCATGCGCATAGGATACCAAACTTTCCGCACCTCCGTCAACGGGGGGAGTAATGGGTTGCTCAAGTTCGCGGGCGAACTTGAGCAACCCATTACGATCGCGCCCTATGTGAAGGGCGTGTCGGAGAAGTGGCCGATTCGTGTTGGAACAGGCTCACCAGAAGCGCCACTTCGAGGGGAAGAGGCGCACGTTCTCGACGTGCTGGATCTCGACGGACTCGGGCGTCTCCGGCGAGCCATAGATCTCCACCACGTCGAAGCGGAAGTTCCCGTGCCATTTGTTCTTCATGATCCAGTTCGTGCACGCGCGCAGCAGATTGCCGCGCTTGCGCCGATCCACGCCCCAGAGCGCCTGTGCCCACGGAGAGCGGTGCGCGTGCGTCTTGACCTCCACGAAGACGATGAGGCTCCGGTCGCGCGACCGGACGATGAGGTCGATCTCGCAGCGCCGGTCGCGCGCGCACGGGCGCACGTTCCGGTCCACGGGGATCCAGCCGTTCCGCGCCAGGAAGAGCAGGGCCATGTTCTCGCCCCAGAGGCCATGCAACGTGCTCACGTCGCCCCGCAGGCGATTGGGCGCGGCGTCGATCTCGTCGAAGCCGCAGACCTGTTGTTCCATCAAGGCAAGCGATGTCGCCATGGGAGAGATCCTTTCGTGTTGATTCGGAGTGATGTCGTTTTGGGGGATTCAATCCCGTTCCGTCGCGTGCGGGCAGCCAAGTGGCGGGTGCGTTCCAAATCGTATCAGGACGAAGACGCATTCGAACGCGCCCCGCGAAGAACACTTCGTCCGCTCCGCGCGGAAACGGGATCCTCTCGTGTCGTCTGCGCGACGAGGTGGCGCGGGTCAGCGCGCCATCGCCATCGTCTGCGCCTGCGGCCGGACGTACGGAATGCCGAGGCAGATGTACATCAGGGCGTGTTCGAGCGTGAGCATGAGGGTGAAGGCCTCGCTCGGGTCGAAGATGAAGTAGCACTGGTTCAGGCGGCCGTCGACCGACTTCCGCGAGACCGCCAGAAAGTAGCCCGGGTAGGGCTCGATCTGGTGCGTGAACTTGATGACCGTGTTGGCGTTCGCCGACTGGTGGAAGAGACCGCGGCCGTCGCCGATCGACTCCTGCATGCCGCGCAGCACCTGGAGGATCTGCGCGAGATCGGTGCGATCGAGCTTGACGACGATCTTGTTCTCCCAGTCGAAGGTCGAGTAGACGCGCTTCCCGCCCTGCATGCCGCCCACCGTCTTCTGGGCGGCCAGCGTGAGGAAGATGCTGCCGGCGGTTTCATCGTGCGCCGGATGGAGCTCGATGCGGCAGGCGCTGCCCGTGCCCTTGACGTTGGCGTGGATGTAGCTGTCGGAGGGGCGATAGCTCCGCGGCGGCAGGGGGATGTCGGTCTCGACGGGCCTCTGCGGCTCGACCGGGAAGACCGGCTGCGGCGCGGGCGTGGCGTCCGTCGCCGGCAGGGTGTTCGGAATCGGGGTGTCGTTCATGTTTGTTCTCCTTGCGTGTTTGACGGGTCGCACCGGATTAAACCATATTTCCACGAGGACATCTTGACGAAAACATGACATACGATGACGATTCTGACGTAATTCTGACGCCGACGTCAGAATTCGCCTTCCCGACCACCGCCGTCGCCGTCGTCGCATCGCCACCCGCGCAGTTCAGTGCACTACCACCCCTTTACAACCCGAATCGAAACTGGTAAACTGCACCTCGAACACAGGGAACGGCCCGCGAATCGAGGTCAAGCGATTCAGAGGCGGGGACCTCGATTCTGAACTTTTAAGGGTATGAACACATGAAAAAGCTCCTCGGTGCGGTCGTTCTTGTGACCTTGTGGGCGAGCGGGGCGCAGATCCCGGTCGCGCGCGAGGCGGACGTGGTCGTCGTGGGCGGGTCGTCCGCGGCGGTGTCGGCGGCGATCGCCGCGCGGGAGGCGGGCGCGAAGGTGTTCCTTGTCGCGCCGCGTCCCTATCTGGGCGAGGACATCGCGGGCACGCTGCGCGTGGTGCGCGACCCGACCGACGACGCAAGCGCGCCGCTCTACCGCGCCTGCTTTGGCGACGCCGCGTCCCCGGCGGGCGACGAGGCGGCCACCACGCCGCTCAACGCCAAGCGCGCGCTTGACAAGGCGATGCTCGCGGCCGGCGTGCCGTATCTCACGGGGGCGCTCGCGTGCGACGTGCTGCGCGACGCGCAGGGCCGTTTCGCGGGCGTGGTGATGGCCAACCGCAGCGGCCGCCAGGCCGTGCGCGCCCGCGTGCTGATCGACGCGACGCCGCGCGCGCAGTGCGCCCGCCGCGCCGGCGGCCGCACCGCGCCGTTTCCCGCGGGCACCTATCGCTTCCGCCGCGTGATCCTCTCCGAGGAGGCGCCCGCCGGCGTCGAGGCCGTGCCGCTCACGGCGCCGCGCACCGTGAAGGTGAAGAATCATCTGCTCGGCCGGCAGCCCCTCGAGTTCGCCGCGCGGTTCTGGGACTGCCGGCTCGACCTCCCGATGCCGGACGGCAGCGCGCGGTCGTTCGCCGCCGCCGAGCAGCGTGCGCGCGACCGCACGTTCACGCCCACGCTGATCGACGCCGCCAACACGCTCACCTGCCTCGCGCCCGACCGCTTCGTGTGCCGCGCGCGCGACACCGTCTGGTCGGGCGCCAACGCGCTCGACCTCGCGTGCCTGCAGCCGCGCGACGCGCCGGGCGTGTTCGTGCTCGGGCCGCTTGCCGACGTGTCGTCCGCCGTGGCGGCGCAGCTGATCAAGCCCGGCGTGTCGATGCTGCCCGCGCCCGAAGGCGCGCTCGCCGTTGCGCCCGCGCCCGGCGCCGCGCCGCTCGCGGGCGCGCTCGGCGAACACCGCAGTGCGCTGCCGGACTACCTCGTGAACGCCTCCGGCGCCGTGACCGTGCCCGACGCCCTGCCCGTGCTGGCGGAGGTCGACACGCTCGTGGTCGGCGCCGGCACGGGCGGCGGCCCCGCCGGCATCGCCTCTGCCCGCCACGGTGCGCGCACGCTTGTGTGCGAATACCTCTATCTCGAAGGCGGCGTGATGACCGACGGTCTCATCGGCCAGTACTGGTTCGGCAACCGCGTCGGCTTCACGAAGGACGTCGACGCCGGCGTGGTCGCCACCGGACGCGTCTTCCCGCAGGCCAAGGCCGAGTGGTACCGCCGCGAGCAGCGCAGGGCCGGCGCGGAGATCTGGTTCGGCGCCTTCGTGAACGGCGTGCTCGTGAAGGACGGCCGCGTGACGGGCGCCGTGGTCGTGATGGACGACGGCACGCGCGGCGTGGTCGCCTGCCGTACCGCGATCGACGCCACCGGCAATGCCGAACTCCCCGCGATGGCCGGCGAGGAGACCGAGTTCATCACCGACGACGAGCTCTCCGTGCAGGGCGCCGGCCTCGCGCCGCACTACACGCCGGGCATGGGCTATTCGAACGCGGACATCGGCTTCGTGGACGACACCGACGCCGCCGACGTCTTCTACTTCGCGCTGCGCTCGCGCCTGAGCCTGCCCGGGCGCGCGTGGGACCAGGGCCAGGTGGTCAACAGCCGCGAACGCCGCCGCATGGTCGGCGCGTTCTACATGGCGGCCACGGACGTCGTCAACGAGCGCACCTACCCCGACGTCATCACGCGCACGTACTCCAACTTCGACTCGCACGGCCAGACGCGCGACGACCTCTTCTTCATCCAGGACCCGGGCCACAAGCCCATGTACGTGAACCTGCCCTACCGCTGTCTGCTGCCGAAGAAACTCGACGGCCTGCTCGTCACGGGGCTGGGCATCAGCGCGCACCGCGACGCGATGCCCATCCTGCGCATGCAGCCCGACATCCAGAACCAGGGCTACGCCGCCGGCACGGCCGCCGCGATGGCCGCAAAGGGCGGTGTGCCCGTGCGCGCGATCGACGTCAAGGCCCTGCAGCGGCATCTCGTCGACATGAAGATCCTGCGGCCCGAGGATCTGGAGCAGAAGGACAACTTCCCGCTCTCCGACGCCGCGCTCGACCAGGCCACCGCCGAGCTCGCCGACAAGTACCGGGGGCTGCCCGTGCTCATGGCGGATCGCGCGCGCGCCCTGCCGCGCCTTCGCGATGCCTACGCGCTGGCCGAGGGCGAGGCCAAGGTCGTCTACGCCCACGTGCTCGCCCTGCTCGGACAGCGCGACGGCGTGAAGCCTCTGCTCGCGAAGTTCGCGGCGATGGACTGGGACAAGGGCTGGAACTACCGCGGCATGGGCCAGTTCAACCGCAGCGTCAGCTGGGTGGACAGCTACGCGATCGCGCTTGGCCACTGCAAGGCGAAAGAGGCCGTGCCCGCGCTGCTCGCGAAGGCGGCGCAGCTTACGGAGGCGAACGAATACTCGCACTTCCGCGCCCTCGCGCGCGCCCTCGAGGAGATCGGCGACCCGCGTGGCGCCGCGGCGCTCGCGGAAATTCTGCGCCGGCCCGGCATCGGCGGCCACTGGCAGACGATGGGCGCCGCGCCGCCCGTCGTGCCCGGCTACAAGGACGCCGCCGCCGACTGGGAGCGCACGCTTTCCCTGCGCGAGATCTGCCTTGCGCGCGCCCTCTACCGCCTCGGCGACACGCCCGACGGTCTCGGCCGCCGGACGCTCGAGCGCTACGCCGCCGATCCGCGCCGCGCCTACGCGAAGCACGCGAAACTCGTGCTGGGGAA
>CAVEDG010000112.1:0-6233 GCA_963614205.1 bacterium
CGATCGGCGCCGACTTCTACGGCGGCGACGCCATGCAGACCGTCCGCATCGCCGAACGCCTTTTGCGTTCCGCACCTGAATGCCCTCTCTCCTGAATCTGAGACATGGTAGAGCCTGAAGGTTCGACGCGCCACTGCAGGACCATTTTGCCCCCTTGCGCCAAGGGCGTTTGTGTGATAAACTTTCACCTTGATTTTCACAAGGAGCAGAAATGGCTAACGACGCACTTGCCCAAAAGGCACAGAATTTCACCAACCGCGGGCGGCAGGCTCTCGAGTCCCGCCGCTACGATCTCGCCGTCGAGATGCTGTCGCAGGCGCTTGAGGCGATGCCGGACCTGCTGGAGACGCGCCGTCTCCTGCGCACGGCCCAGATCGCCAAGTTCCGCGAGAACCCGCCCTCCGGCTTCGCCCTGAAGCTGCAGGGGCTTTCCAGCATGGGCAAGCGCTCGAAGATCCTCTCGCTCGCGAAGAAGGGCAAGGGCGAAGAGGCGATGGCCGAGGCCGAGAAGCTGCTCTCGGTCAATCCGCTCGACCCGGACAACATCGAGTGCGCCGTGAAGGCCGCCGAGGCCGCAGGCAAGCCGGAGGCCGCCGCGATCTCCATCGAGGCCGCCTACTCGTGCAGCCGCGGCGACGTGAACCTGCTCGAGCGCGTGGCGAACTACTACATGGCCGCCAAGCGCTACGACAAGGCGCGCGACGCCTACGTGCAGCTCTCGAAGGCCAAGCCCGGCGACCAGCGCATCCTGCAGCTGCTCAAGAACGCCGAGGCCCAGAGCACCATGTCCGCCGGCTGGACGGACACCGTGGGCAAGAAGGGCGGCTACCAGAACATCCTCGCCAATGCCGAGCAGGCGAAGAAGATCAACCAGTCCAACAAGGCCATGGCCGTGGGCGACGACGCCGAGGCGATGATCGCCGAGAAGAAGGCCGCCATCGAGCGCGAGCCGAACAACCTCAACTTCTACCGCGCCCTGGCGCGCATCTACATGCAGAACAAACGCTTCCCCGAGGCCGTGGAAACGCTGCAGAAGGCGCAGACCGTGAGCCAGGCCGACCCCGAGCTCGACCGCATGCTCTCCACCGTGCAGGCCGCCAACTACGAGTACCAGATCGAGCAGCTGCGCAAGGAAGGCCGCACGGAGGAGGCGGACAACCTCGAGATCGAGAAGAACCAGTTCGTGTTCGACGATCTCGCCACGCGCGTGGAGCGCTACCCGAACGACCTGCACCTGCGCTTCGAACTCGGCTACCAGTACTACATCTACGGCGACCAGGATTCTTCGTTCTACGACGAGGCCGTGCAGCACCTGCAGCTCGCGCAGAAGTCGCCGAAGGACCGTCTGCAGGCACTCTACTACCTCGCGATGTGCTTCCTCAAGAAGGGCCAGCGCGACATGGCCGTGATGCAGCTCGAGACGGCGCGCGACCAGATTCCGACGATGGACGACCTCAAGAAGAAGGTCGTCTACCAGCTCGGCCTCTGCGCCGAAGAGGCGCAGGACTACGACAAGGCGTATGCGTACTACAAGGACGTCTACTCGAACGACGTCACGTTCGGCGACCTCAACGAGCGCATGCTGCGTCTGAGCAAGCTGATCCAGAAGTAGCGCGGCGCGGCGGAAGGGGGGCGGCATGACGGGCGGCAGGGCCATGCGGGCGTGGATTCTGGCGGGTGCGCTGCTGGCGCGCGGCGCGGCGCTTGCGGTCACCGTGACGCTGCACGGCGGCGCCGGCAAGGTCGGCGGCAGCTGCGCGACCGTATGCCAGGAGGCGTCGCGCCTGCTGGTCGACTGCGGCAGCGCCTGCGACGGCAGCGACGGCGCCGCGTGCGGCTTCCCGTTCGACCCGAAACAGTACGGCGCACTCGTGCTCACGCACGCGCACCAGGACCATGCCGGGCGTGTGCCGGAGCTTTTCGGCTCCGGCTTCACGGGCACGGTGTGGACGACCGAGGCGACGTGCGACCTGCTGCGCGTGATGTGGAAGTCGCAGATCGTCTACGATGGCTGCACGGAGCGCGATTGGCGCTGGACGCGCGTGGGCAAGAAGGCCGGCACCTACGTGCACTGGCGCGCGGAGTGCGAGTGGAGCCAGAAGATTTCGCCGAAGCATCTCGGCGCGTTCCACGGCACGGCGCTCGCGATGCAGGGCGTGGTGCGCATGCGCAGGGCCGGCGCCTCGGGCTTCCCGATCGCCTGCGCCAAGTGCCAGGAGCTCGAGATGAAGGCCGTGATGGCGCGCGTGCGCACGGTGGCGTTCGACACGCCCTTTGAGACGGGGCCGTTCCGCATCACGCTCAGCCCCGTCAAGCATCTGCCCGGCTCCGCCTGCGTGCGCGTGGAGGCAGGCGGCACGTCGCTGCTGTTCTCGGGCGACCTTGGCACCACGCGCTCGCATCTCGTCCGCGAGATCCCGCCCGCGGCGAAGGCGGACGTCGTCTTCGTGGAGGCCACCTACGGCGACGCCGAATACGGCACGCCCGAGACGATCGCGCAGGACTATGCGCGCTTTCGCGGCACGCTCGGACGCGCGGTGCGCGCGGGCGGCATCGCGTGGGTGCCCGCGTTCGCGCTCGACCGGTCGCAGCGTGTGCTGCTCGAAGTCAAGCGCGCGATCGACGAAGGGGAGATTCCCGAGACGACGCCGCTCTACGTGCTCTCGCCCTCGGCGCGCGCGTTCACGGAGCTCTACGTGTCGCATCCGGCCTGGTTCGACGTGCCGGACATCGCGGAGGTGAAGCCGCTCTACGACCGTTCGCGCAAGTCGTTTTCCGTGAAGGCGAAACTGAAGAATGGCGCGGTGCTCGTCACGGCGTCCGGGTCGCTCGACTCGGGCTCTTCGCGCAAGCTGCTGCCGGAGCTCGTCACGCGCTCGAACACGGTCATCTGCCTTGTGGGCTACCAGTCGCCGGGCTCGTACGGAGCGCAGCTCAAGGCGCTCGCGGGCGGCGCGGCCACGAACGCGACGCTGACGGTGCGCGAGGGCGGCGCGACGCGCGAGGTGCCCGTGCGCGCGCAGGTGCAGTCCTTTGGCTGCTTCTCGGGGCATGGCGACGCGCGCGAGAACGACGCCTGGCTCGCGAACAACCGCGGCGCGAAGATCTACCTCATCCACGGCGAAGGCGCGGGCCTCGAGGCGCGCGCGGCCGCCCTGCGCGCCGCCGGCATCGGTGCGAGCGTGGACATCGCCGAACCCAACCGCACCTACTCGTTCCCGTGAAGAGGCCCGGCGAGACAAACGCCCTGGCGGGGGCAAGCGACCACGTGGTGTGGGAGTACCTGAAGCAGCAGGACGCCGAGGCGTGGCGTCTCGCCTGGGAGAAGGCCGTGGTGCCGGAACTCACCGCCTTCCGCACGTCGCGCAAGGCGAAGGACTGGGGCGTGACGGCCGAGGAGGCGATGAGCCTGCTCTACCTCGACATGGTCGGCGCGCGCAAGCTCGACCTCTACCGCGACGACGGCGGCAGCCTCTGGGGCTGGCTGCGCACCTACGTGCGCGGCTATGTGCACGACGCCCGGCCCGACCTGCGCATGACCTCCCTCGACGCGACGGATGCGGCGGGCGACGACGACGACCGCGACGCGCTCGAGAAAATCTCGAAGCAGCTGTCAGATTCGCGCGGCCGGGACGCCTTGCCCACGGAAGACCCTGCGGTGCGGCGTCGGGAACGATGGGATCTCGTGCAGAAGTGCTTTGCCGATCTCTATCGCAGCAACCCGATGCGGGCGTACGTCCATTGGCTTCGCGTCCGCATGAACCTGTCTTCGACGGCCATCCGGCGCATGCTCGGCATGACGTCCGAGGCGAACGTGGATCAGACGTTCGCGCGGGCGGTGCGCGACATGAGGAAACTGAAGGTGCAGCATGAAGAGCGCGACTGAGACACTTGAAGACGGCGAGACGTTCATCGGACGCTTCGTCACGGACTACTGCCGTCCGCACGCGGACGTGGAACGGGCGAGACTTGCGGCGTTCGTCGCGGCGCGCCAGATGGCGTTCATGACGCGGCGCGAGACGGGCTTCTCGCTCGCCGCGGGCGCGGCCGCGCCCGTGTCGGACGACGTGCGCGCGCCGGACGAGGAAGTGACGTTCTCCTTCGCGAGCGCGGGGGCGCCGGATGCGCCGGGCGCCTGGCGCGCATCGCTCACGGTGCCGCCGCAGGCGGAACCCGAGACGATGCTCACGCTCGCCGTGGAGGATTCCCTGGCGCAGGGCGCACCGGCCGCGGGCGTGTTCACGCTTTCGGGCGTGGCGCTGCCGCTCGTGGCGGGTCGCGCGCAGATTCCCTTCGGTCTCTTTCTCGCCGGCATCAAGGATACGCGCGTCTCCTATCGCGCGCCCGGCCGCGCCGCCGTGCCCGGCACGCTGGCGTTCTTCGCGTAGCCATGGCGGAAGCGGTCCACAGATTTCCCGCGCAGCAGGAGGCGTTTCTCCGGGCGCTGCGGAGCGGCGCATATCCGCGCGCGGCGAAGACCGCCCGCAGCGGGCCGCGCGCCGTCACGCTCGTCGACCGCATGCCGCCCGTCTACCAGCAGGCGCTGCAGGGCACGTGCGTGCCCAGCGCCGTCACGGCCCTGCTCGAATACCACGACGACCTGCGCACGCGCCTGAGCGTGCAGTTCCTCTTCGCGGCGACGAAGGAGGTCGAACGCAACGGGCTTGAGCGCAACCTCGCCCATCTGCGCTCGGGCGAACCGCTCGACGCGGGCTTCATGAGCGTGTGCCACGCGGAGCTGCTGCAGCTGCGGATGCTCGCGGACGCGAACGGCGGCATGGACGCGCCCGCCGTAAGACCCTACCTTACGCGCTTCGAGGAAGGTCTGCGCGCGCGCTTCGCGGCGGCGTCGGGCTGTCTGCTGCAGAGCTGCTTCAACGCGGTGGAGGCGTATGGCGTGTGCCGCTACGCGCTGTGGCCGTATGCCTCCGCCTACGGGGCGACGGCGTTCGACGGCTCCACGGCGTCCGGCCGCGTGGAGTTCCCGCCCGGCACGCGCGACGACGCGGCGAAGCGCCGGATTGTGCAGGGTCTCTATCTGCTCGGCACGCCGAACAACGTGGACGAGATCCGCGGGCTGCTCGCGGGCGAAAACGGGCGGCGCGCGATGCCCGTGGTCGTCACGGTGGATTTCTTCGCGGGCTGCGACGGCGAAACGTACGCCTTCCCCGAGACGGCGACGGACGCGGAAGGGCATCTCGTCGCGGCGTCCGTCTGGCAGGGGCGGCACGGTCTGCTGCTTGTGGGCTACATGGACAGCGCGGCCTTTCCCGGCGGCGGCTACTTCATCATCCGCAATTCGCTTGGCGAAGGCTGGGGCAACCGCGGCTACGGGAAACTGCCCTACGCCTACCTTGAATGCTTCGCGCGCGAGGCGGGCACGATCGTGCAGGATCTCATCGACTACGAGGGCGACGGCTACGGCGGGCGGCGGCCACGTCCTTTGGGCGGTGTCCAGCGCGGGTCCCGGTGGCTGCTGAATCTCGCGGTGGCCTTCGCGCTCGTGGGCGGCACGGCCGCCGTGTGCGCGTGGTGGAGCGCGCGGCGCGCGGAGACGGCCACGCCTGCCGTGGCGACGCCTGCGGAAACGCCGGCGCTGCCGGAAGCCGCTCCGGCGGAGGAGGACGCCCCGGCGGCGCCGTTAACCACGTACAAGGTGTTCATGTCGTGCGAGAACGCGGCGGAGCGCGGCAAGCTGCGCGAGGCGATGTCGCGCGAGGGCGTGCCGTATGCGGTGGAGTTCCTGCCGCCCACGCTCGAAACCGTGCTCGCCCTGCGCGTGAAGATGCCGGAGGGCGACGCCTACGAGGCGATCGCCCAGGTGCTCAAGCAGTTCTACGACGGGCCGCGCAAGTCGTTCTGGACCGACGTGCCCACGCTCTGCAACACCCGCTCGATCTACATCGTGCGCGCCGTGCCGCCAGGTCGATAACAGGGGAATGGACTTAGTGCGCTCGTCCTCGACGGCAAGCCCAGCCCGAGCGGCAAGCGCACGTTCACGCCGTGGAAGCACTGGACGAAGGACGACGCGCTTCTGCCCTCCGGCCTCCTCGGTCCCGTCTTGCTCTTGACCGCGCGGCAGCCGGCTTCGGCCTTCCGCCTTTGCCATCCCCCGACCACTGACCGATTACTTTCAAGTCGCACAACACGAACGGCCAAGGGTTTGGTATACTAGGCAGTCTATGTCAGAACCATCGCTTGATCACGTACGCAACATCGGCATCGTCGCCCAC
>CAVEDG010000113.1:0-6231 GCA_963614205.1 bacterium
TTGAAATCCGACCGTAAATCCTGTAAACTATACATTCCCTTTGCAAAAGGAAGAGAACACAAGAGGTAAAGAACCGATGAACAATTCGACGTCGCGAAACGACATTTGGAAGTGGCTTGCGCTGCTGATCATCTCGGTCTTCTCGATCTACGTCACCTATCCGCCGATGGCGCAGAAGGACGAGAACGGGGCCGTGGTCCAGGAGGGGCGCCTGCGCTTCGGCCTTGACCTGAAGGGCGGAACGTCCTTCACGCTCGGCGTGGACGAGGACAAGCTGCGCGAGACGATCGTGGCGGCCAATCCGGCGATCACGAACGAGCCGGGCGCGGTCGAGAAGAAGATCGCCGACACGCTGAAGAACTGCGACGGCCGCATCGTGCAGGTCGTGCGCCGCCGCGTGGACGGCATGGGCATGAACGAGCCGGTGATCCAGAGCATGAAGGGCCACCGCCTGCTCGTGCAGCTGCCGGGCGTGGACGAAGCGACGCGCGCGGCCGCGAAGAAGTCGCTGCAGAGCGCGGCGTTCCTCGAGTTCCGCCTCACGCATCCGAACAACGACCGCCTCATCAACAAGCTCATGGCCGGCACGGCGTGCCCCGAGGGCTACGAGCGCGGCGGCGCGGGCTTCGTGCGCGCGGCCAACTACAACGAGGTCGCCTCGAAGCCGGGCTACGCGACGCGCCTGGCGGCGTTCCACACGCCGGACTCCCGCTACCAGTTCATGCTGGAGAAGGCCAAGGACGGCATCTCCTACACGGGCGCGTTCGTGAGCCGCTTCCCGCCGGCCAAGGAGCCCATCACGGGCGAGTACCTTACCTCGGCGAGCGTGGCGCACGACGCGGTGGGCGCGTGCTCGATCGACTTCACCTTCAACTCGAAGGGCGCGCAGCTCTTCTCGCAGGTCACGCGCAACTACGTGGCGCACGGCCCGAAGAACTCGAGCGACCGCGGCCGCCAGCTCGCGATCATCCTCGACGACACGCTCGTCTCCGCGCCGGTCATCCAGAGCGAAATCGGCGCGCGCGGCCAGATCACCGGCCAGTTCTCGCCGGCCGAGGCGCAGCAGCTCGCCAACGACCTCAACGCGGGCGCGCTGCCGGCGCCGCTCAAGCTGCTCGCCGAATCCTCCGTGTCGCCCACCGTGGGCGAGGACGCGAAGCAGGCGGGCATGATCGCCGCCGGGCTGGGCTTCTTCCTCGTGGCGATCTTCATGTTCATCTACTACTGGTACGCGGGCTTCGTGGCCAACATCGCGTTGTTCCTCGACATCGCCCTGCTGCCGGCCGCCCTCGTGCTCGTGGCCAACGTGCTCGGCGTGTTCGCCAAGGACGCCTCCATGGGCGCCACCGGCTCGCTCGCCCTGCCCGTCTTCACGATGCCCGGCATCGCCGGTCTTGTGCTCACCCTCGGCATGGCCGTGGACGCGAACGTGATCATCTTCGAGCGCGTGCGCGAGGAGTTCGCCCGCAAGGCCTCCGCCGGCACCGCGATCAAGAACGGCTACGGCCACGCCTTCACCGCGATTCTCGACTCGAACATCACCACGATCGTCACGGGCGTGATCCTCTTCATCGTGGGTACCGGCCCGGTGCGCGGCTTCGCCATCATGCTCACCGCGGGCGTGATCATCTCGATGTTCACCGCCGTGGTCGTCACGCGCCTCATCTTCGACAACACGGTCAACCCCGAGTCGATGAAGCCCTTCAAGATGCTCTCCTTCCTCAAGAAGACGCCGAACATCGACTTCGTCCACTACGGCAAGCTCTGCACCATCGTGTGCTTCGGCATCTGCTTCGCCCTGCTCGCGATCTTCGCGGTGCGCGGCCTGATGAACCCGGCCTCCGTGTTCGCGGTGGACCTCACGGGCGGCACCTCGATCGTCTACTCCGTGGACCAGAAGGCCAAGCCCTCCGTCAGCGACGTGCGCAAGGTGCTCGATCCGTTCGACAACGCCGCCGTGATCCAGTACCAGGAAGGCGTGGGCGACGCCACCCTGCTCGTCAAGACGGGCGAGACGGCCGAGACCGCCAAGGGCAGCGCGCTTGAGAACCACGACGTGGGCGCCTACGTGACGAAGCTCCTTCAGACGTCCTTCAAGGACGCGAACATCAAGCAGATCTCCGTGGACGAAATCGGCTCCATGGTCGGCGCCGACCTGAAGAAGTCCGGCACGTGGGCCGTGGTGCTCTCGCTCGCCGCGATTCTGATCTACGTGGCGTTCCGCTTCGAGTTCGGCTTCGGCCTCGGCGCGCTCGTGGCGCTGGCGCACGACGTGCTGATCGCGCTCGGCCTCTTCTCGCTGTGCGGCCGCCAGGTGTCGCTGCTCGTGATCACCGCGCTGCTCACGATCATCGGCTACTCGGTGAACGACACGATCGTGGTCTTCGACCGCATCCGCGAGGATCTGCGCAAGGATCAGAAGATGGACTTCAAGTCGCTGTGCAACCGCGCGCTGAACGAGTGCCTGAGCCGTACGGTCATCACGTCGCTCACCACGTTCTTCGCGGTGATGGCGCTGTTCGCGTTCGGCGACGGCTCGATCTTCGACTTCGCGCTGACGATGCTCATCGGCATCATCGCGGGCACGTTCTCCTCGAACTTCATCGCCACCCCGGTGATGATGTGGTTCTACAAGGGCCGCCGGCCGCAGTTCAACAAGGAGACCAGTTCGGAGACTGGGAAGAACCTCTAGTTGACTTGGTGCCTAGTGCCTAGTGCTTAGTGCTTGGTGCTTAGTGCTTGGTGCTTAGTGCTTGGTGCGGAGAAAAAGATGTTTTACGAGGGTCTTATTTCACTGTGGTTTTCCCCCACGCACCACGCACTAGGCACTAAGCACCAAGCACTAAGCACCAAGCACCAAGCACCAAGCACCACGCACTAGGCACTAGGCACTCCGAACTAAAATGGAAACAAAGAGTCCAGGTGGCGTCGGCGTGGTGGAAACACACACGCTGACGCTTTCTCTTCCCGAGGGGGGCTTCCGCCTTGAGGAGGGCGGCGCGCTGCCGCGCATCGACGTGGCGTGGGAAGGCTGCGGCCTCGTGCGCCCCGAGAACGACAACGTCGTCTTCATCTGCCACGCCCTCACCGGCGACGCGCACGTGGCGGGCCGCTACGCGGGCGAGGACGAGAGCTCGGGCTGGTGGGAGAGCATCGTCGGCCCGGGCAAGGCGATCGACACCAACCGCTACCGCGTGATCTGCGCCAACGTGCTGGGCGGCTGCAAGGGCACCACCGGCCCCTCGAGCGTCAATCCCGCCACGGGCAGGCCCTGGGGCAGCGCGTTCCCGCACTTCACCATCGGCGACACCGTGGAGGTCTACCGCGCCCTGCTGCGCCAGCTCGGCGTCACGCATCTCGCCGGCCTCGTGGGCGGCAGCTTCGGCGGCATCCAGGTGCTGGAATGGCTCGCGGCGCATCCGGACGAAGTCGACCGCGCCGTGATGATTGCCTCCGGCGCCGCGCTCAACGCCCAGGCGCTCGCCTTCGACATCGTGGGCCGCGGCGCGATCATCCTCGACCCCCACTGGCACAACGGCGACTACTACGACCGGCCCCTCGACGACCGCCCCAACGTGGGCCTCGCCCAGGCCCGCCAGGTCGCGCACATCACCTACCTCTCGCTCGACCTGCTCAATCGCCGCTTCGGCCGCAAGCAGCAGGCGGACTGGCTCGAGCGCGATCCCGTGTGGCAGAAGGAGCACGCCGCGAAGTTCGGCACCACCTTCGCCATCGAAAGCTATCTCGCCTACCAGGCGAAGAAGTTCCTCTCGCGCTTCGACGCGAATTCCTATTTGCAGATCACCCACGCGATGGACCGCTACGACGCGGCCGTCAAGTATGGGTCGCTCGACGAGGTGTGCCGCCGCATCACGGCGAAGCTGCTGCTCGTCTCGATCTCCGGCGACTGGCTCTTCAGCGAAGACCAGAGCCGCGCGATCGCGGCGGCCATGCTGCGCCAGGGTCGCGACGTGGCCTATTCGCACCTCGACATCAAGGTCGGCCACGACGGCTTCCTCACGCACACGAAGGAGCTCGCCCGCCTCATGGGCGCCTTCTTCGCGCCCACGCCGCGCGTGGTCACGCCCGAAAAGCATCGCAAGCTCGCGCCCCTCGTCGAGATGGTGCCCGAAGGCGCGCGCGTGCTCGACATCGGCTGCGGCTCCGGTTCGCTGCTCACCCTTCTGCGCGACGAGAAGAAGGCGCGCGGCACGGGCGTGGAAATCGACTTCGACAAAATCGTCAACGGCGTGCGCGGCGGCATCGACGTGCTCTACGAGGATGCGGACGAAGGTCTCGGCCTGCTGCCCGACGCCGCCTACGACATCGCCGTTCTCTCCGAGACGCTGCAGACGGTGAAGAAGCCGCGCGAAATTCTCGTGAAGATCCTCGACAAGGCGAAGGAGGCGATCGTCACGATCCCGAACTTCGCGGCCGTGGGCATTCGTCTGCACCTGCTCTTCACGGGCCGCATGCCCGTGGCCAGCGAGCTGCCGTTCGAGTGGTACGACACGCCCAACACGCACTTCTTCACGTTCGACGACTTCAAGGCGCTCTGCGCGCGCGAGGGCATCGAGATCCGTTCCGTGCGCGCCGAGGCCGGCAGCTGGTTCGGTCGTCTGCTGCTCGCGCTCGGCTTCACGAACCTCGGCGCCGAGCGCGTCATCTGCCGCCTCGCCCGCCCCGCCCCTCGGACGTGAAAGGCGCTCATTCTCTTACCGGTGAAGCAAGGTCGGGCTAGTGGAATTTGCCTTCGGCCTTCAGGCGGTTGAAGTGCTCCGCGTCGCGGTGGGCGAACACCTTCGCGGGATTGCCGCCCGCGATCGCCAGCGGCGGAATCGTGCCGTGCACCACCGAGCCGGCCTGGATGATCGCCCCCTCGCCGATCGTCGTGCCCGGCAGCAGAATCACCTGCGCTCCGATCCACACGAAGTCGCCGATGGTCACCTCCTTCATCACGGACGTGTTGTCGTAGGGAATCGCCTCACCGCGATAGTTGTGGTTGCGCGTGAAGATCTTCAGCCCTTCGCCGCCGTGGAACCAGTTCCCGATCGTCACTTTGCCGCCACCGTACATGTAGACGCCGTTGAAGCCGACGTGGTCGCCCAGCGTGGTGTTCCGCGTCACGTGGCAGGGTCCGTTGCACCGCAGCCGCACACCGTATCGCTTGACGCGCCGCCGCACGGGGAAGCCGTAGAGGAAATAGACCGTATCGCGGCGCACGCGCTCGCGCCGGCCAAACGGGATGGCCAGCAGGCTCGCGCACCAGGCAATGAAGCGAATCAGCATGGCGATCGTCTCCTCGTCTAGAAGCCCGGATGCGGGGGCGGATTGAGCGCCGCCTCGATGTCCACGTGGTAGTCGTCCACGTCGAACGAGGTGACGTCGGTGTTCTTCAGGTCCTTCGAGACGCGCCGCTCGAGGGAAACATCCAGCAGACGGTAGAAGCCCGTTGCCCGCAGCGCGGCCGGCACGCCGACGAAGAGGTTGCCGCGCGTCGTCACGTCGGAGAAGTCCTTGTTGATGAAGGCGCCGCGCCCGACGATCGAGTAGTCCGGCACCACGGCGCCCTTGCCGACGTTCACGCGGCTGGCGAGCCACACGTTCCGGCCAATGCGGATTGGGCGGTAGGGCACGGAGATCCGGCGCTTGTTCTCGTTGTAGACGAGGTGGCAGTCCGAATCCAGCATCTGCACGTCCCAGCCCACGCGCACATGGTCGCCGATGTCGATCTGCTTCTGGCAGGAAACCATGGCGCGCTGGTTGATCAGCACGTCGCGCCCGCACGTCATCTTTCCCGCGACCACGAGACTCGCCCCGCCGCGCACGATGAACCCTGCGCCGCAGGTCAGGCAACCCTTGCGCGAAAAGCGGATGAACGTCCACAGCCCCTTGACCGAGAACCGCGGCGAAGGCGTGATGCCCCACACGACAAGGCCCGGCCGCGGCGGATCCGTCAGCACGACGGCGCCGCGCCGCAGACCGCCAATGTCGCAGCGCGGCCCGCACAGCACGGGCAGCCGCAGCGCCGTGCGCAGCGGGAACAGCCGCACATTCACGTAGAGCGTCCGCAGCAGGGACGCCTGCTTCAGGATGGCGAAGATTCGCGGCGTCTTCACTGCGCCGTTCCTCCACAGCGTCCGCTCTCGCGCAGTTTCTTCAGCGTTTCGGTGAGGATCGTCGAGCTCGTGCCCTTCGTGTACGGGAAGTAGACCACGCGCACGCCAACGG
>CAVEDG010000114.1:0-6167 GCA_963614205.1 bacterium
AATCAGTGGTAATTTCAAAACCCTGTCGCGGTCGGCGGTGGAACGCCGACCCTACCAATGTCGGTAGGGCGGGCGTTCCACCGCCCGCCGCAGATTCGTGAGGTTTTGAAATTACCACAAGAGGCAATTGCAGAACCTCCCTGCGGGCGAGCGGGACGCTCGCCCCTACCGCGCAAGACGGTAGGGTCATGCGTCCCGCGTGACCGCTCTGTCGGGGTTCGCAATTATTTCAACTACCCAACTACCAACTGCCAACTACCACCTACCAACTACCCACTACCAACTATCAACTACCCAACTACCAACTACCCACTACCAACTATCAACTACCCAACTACCCACTACCAACTATCAACTACCCAACTACCAACTACCCACTACCAACTATCAACTACCCAACTACCCACTACCAACTATCAACTACCCAACTACCAACTACCCACTACCAACTATCAACTACCCAACTACCCACTACCAACTATCAACTACCCAACTACCAACTACCCACTACCAACTATCAACTACCCAACTACCCACTACCAACTATCAACTACCCAACTACCAACTACCCACTACCAACTACCAACTATCAACTACCAACTACCAACTATCAACTACCAACTATCAACTACCAACTACCAACTATCAACTACCAACTATCAACTATCAACTACCAACTCTCTCAAACGGCACAACTTTTGCTATACTATTCCGCTGATGAAGCTGCAGCTGACAAAGACGAAAACCATTGAAATCCATCTGCCGGGTGGCGGAGGGGGCGCGAAGGGACTGCCCGACGTCACGGGCGTGCTCCTGAATGCCGGAGACCCGCGTGGCTGCCCGGCCGTGCGGCTGCAGCGGCGCAAGGGCGCATGGCAGATCGCCGCGGCGGGTTTCGTGCCGCCACCCGCCTCGCTCCTGCCGGAGGCCTGGGACGAGCTCGGCCGCCAGCCCACGTGGACGCTGCCGCCGGAATTCCAGGCGCCGCACGCCGCCCTCACCGTCGCCTCCGCCAAGGCCCTCGTGCGCCAGACTTCCCCCGACGCGCTCACGCTCGACCTCGGCGACGGCGCCACCACGACCACTTCCACGACTGCCGAGGCGACGCCCGCGAAGAAGAAGCTCGGCATCCGGCGCGACGTTACGCCCAAGCCCGCCGCGACCGATGCGGCGAAGGGCGCGAAGGCCGTCGATCCCAAATCCGTCGTGTCGGGCGTGCCCGTCTCCACGCTGGGGATGCGCTTTGTGACGACGCCGCTCGCGGAGGCGCCGTTCGTGCTGCAGTCCGGCCTGCCCGAATATCAGGTGCTGTGGCTCTCGCGTCTGCTGCCCGAAGGCAAGCGGCCCACGGCATGGTCGATCCAGACGCAGGCGTCGTCCGTGCTCGCGGCGATCGGCGGCCAGCCGCTCTTCACCGAACTCGGCGGTAACGCCTTCGTCGTCTACATGCTCAAGAACGCCGTCTATCTCGCCGCCTACCGCGAAGGGAAGCTGCTCATGTTCCGGCAGTGTCCGGGTGTGGCGGGATGGGAAATGCTGCGCGAGGGCGTGAAGCTGCGCCTCGGCATCGACGACGAGATGGTGGACGCGATTCTCGACGACGTGATCGTGGATCCGCGCAGCGCGATGGAGCCGTTCGTGCGGCCCGTGCTGCAGCAGATCGAAATCTCGCGCGACTATCTTTCGAGCCGTCACGAGATGCGCCTTGACCGCGTGTTCCTGATGGGGCTGACCTCGGGCGCGCGCTACTGGAGCCAGATGGCGGAAGAGGCGCTGCACCTGCCGCTCGTCACGCCGTCCGTCTTCGAGGGCTGCGCGTTTGCGGCGAAGGACGCGGCGGCGCTGCAGGCGCTCACGCCCGGCGCGTCGCAGGTGTTCCTCGCGCCGTTCGGCGCGGCGCGCGCGGTGATGGAGGGCAACGCATGACGGTGACGGGACTTCATCTCAATCTGCTGCGCGAGGCGGAGCGCGTGTCGTCCTCGCCCGTGCGTCTGCGCGTGATGCTGCCGATCCTGGCGCTGCTCGCGTGCGTGGCGATGCTGGGCTGGTGGGCGATGCTGCTCGGTCAGCAGATGCTCGTGAAATCGCAGATGAACGCGATCCAGGGCGAACTCGACGCGCGCAAGACGCAGCACGAGAAGGTCGTTTCCGACATGCTGCTCGCCCGCGACCTCCAGGCCGAACTTGACCAGCTCGCCCTGTACGAGAAGGGGCGTCTCGCCTATGGCGAGACCTTTGCGCGGCTGGCGGACGTGGTGCCGCCGCAGGTGCAGTTCGTCTCGCTGGAGATCGCGCCGCCGCCGCCGCAGGATCTCGTGCCGCCGGGCACGAAGGCGAACGCGAAGTACGTGCCGCTGCTCGGGCCCACGGGCACGGTCGAGACCGTGCATCTGCGTCTGCTCGGGCGCACGCCGAAGGAAACGCCGCTGCTGGCGCTGATGGACGCCCTGGCGAAGCCGGCGTTCTCGAACACGCTGCAGATCGTGCGCGCGCCCGTCGACAAGGTGAGCCCGCGCATCCACTCGTTCCGCCAGGACATGTCGCAGGAGGCCGGGAAGGGCCCGCGGCTGCTCGCCTTCGACATTGAATACACGTGCCGCGAGAGGAGGTTCGAGAAATGAGCGCCTCGTCTTCGCTTCAGAACATGGCGCCGAACATGCAGCGGGCGCTGCTCATCGCGGGCGCGCTGTTCGCCCTGGCGGCCGTGGTCTACATGTTCTGCATCCAGCCCGCCCAGCTGTCGCTGCAGCGTGGCCGCAGCGAGCTCGACGGCCTGCGCAGCCGCCAGGACCGCGAGATGCGCGACATCCGCGGCGTCCAGGAGACCAAGGCACGTCTTGAACGCCTCCAGGCCGAACGCCAGCGCTACATGGACGCGCTGCTCAAGCCGCTGCTCGAATCGTACGCGATGCGGGCGAAGTCGATTCTCGACCCGCTCGCCGCCGAAGCGGGCGTGACGGTGCAGGACTACCAGGAGCAGCCGCGTCGGCTGCTGCCGCTGACCAAGCCCGCTGCGCCGCAGCTCTACGCGCGTCAGCCCGTGCGCCTCATCTGCCGCGGCAGCTACGCCGCGCTCGTCTCCTTCATGCTGCGCGTGGAGAAGATGCTGCCGCTCGTGTCGCTGCAGGCGTTGACCTTCAAGGCCCAGAACAACCCCGACGCCCAGACGGCCGAGATCGTCTTCGAATGGCCCATCCTCGGCGTCAACACGGCCCAGCAGAAGAAGGGGGCGAAATGAAAACGACTTTGCCACTTCTTTTGGGGCTCTTGCTGACCGTTGAACTGTCAGCGGCCAGCAGCCAGCCGCCGGCAGCCAACGGCGCGGCGCGTGAGGACACGCGCCTTCCCGCACCAAGCGCCCAGCACCAAGCACCAAGCACTTTGCACCAAGCACCAAGTCCTCATGGAGTCGAAGCACTCCCAAGAAACCCCTTCTGGCCGATTGGCTATGAGGGCACGCGGGAGAAGATCACGGCGGAGATGCGGGTGATTCCGAAGCCGCCGGAGCAGGTGAAGGCCGAACGCGAGGCGGAACTGCTCGAGAAGAAGACGCGCGAGCAGATGGCGCAGGAGGCCGAGGCGGCGCGCGTGGAGGCCGAGCGGCGCGCGCGCGTCGTCACGCCCGAACACTGGCAGGCCGCATACAAGACGCTGCGCATCGGCGGGCGCGTCAAGGCGGGCGCGGACGACGGCCGCACCGCGTCGAGCGTGATGATCAACGGCAAGGTCTACGGCGACGGCGATTTCATTTCGATCACGCACGGGGCGAACCGCTTCACGTGGCGCGTGACCGGGCTCACGGATGGAAAGTCGGTGCGCCTCGAGCGCGTCCATGCGCGCCACCTCGGCGCGAAGGCGGCAGAGGATCAACAGAAGAAGCAGAAGAACGGAGAACGCAAATGAACAAGACAACGGACAATCTTCGGGGCGAGGTTCTGGTCTCGCTGCTGACCCTCGCGCTCGGCGCGACCGGCGCGCTGGCGGCGGCGGAGGCGGCGAAGCCCGCCGTGGCGGCGGCCGTGCCCGCCGTGGAGGCCGTGCAGCCGGCCAAGGGAGAGGACGTCATTTCGCTCGACGACCTGCTGGACGATTCCGCCGACGCGGCGAAGAAGGCGCCGCAGATCCGCGTTGCGTCGCGTCCGAAGGCGCCGACCGAGGCGGCCGTGAAGCCCGTCGAGGACGCAAAGCCGGCGGCGACCAACGATGCGGCGATCGCGGAAGCGGCGGCACGGCCGGCGACGACCAACGCCGCGGCGGTCGCGAAGGCGTCCGAGGCGGCGAAGCCCGGCAAGATGTCGGCGGCGCAGGGCCTTTTCGCGACGCCGCTCGCGCAGGACGAATCGACGCTCATCGACATTTCGTGCGACGACGCGACGCTTGCGGATGTTCTGCGGCAGTTCCGCCGCGCGACGGGCGCGAACATCATCTCCGTCAGTTCGTCGAACCTCGACCAGCGCGTCTCCGCCACGCTCAACCACGTGCCATGGATGGAGGCGCTGCAGGCGATCCTCAATGCGCGGAGATTCCGTCTTGAGCCGCGCGGCGGCATCTACTTCGTGAACGAGGACAAGCAGGCGGTGCCCGAGTTCACGCGGTCGTTTGTGCTCAATCACGCTTCCGCCACGGAACTGGCGGATCTCTTCAACACGACGCTCGGCGGCATGCCGGTCGATTCGAAGACGGGCAAGCCCGTGTCGGCGGTGAACGGCAAGTCGTCGGGCAAACGCATCGCCACCGCCTTCGACGGCGCGAACGTGGTCGTTGTCACGGCCTCGGAGAAGATCCTCGCGGACTGCGAGACGATCATCAAGGCCGTGGACAAGGCCATTCCGCAGATCTACATCGAGGCGCGCTTCATCGAAATCTCGAACGAGGCGCTGCACAAGCTCGGCATGCAGTGGAACCAGCTCGAGAGCTGGGGCGCGACCGCGAAGGGGCTGACGGGCGGCATGGAGTACAACAACGGCCGCGCGGGCGTGTACAAGACGAATAAGACTGCTGTCTACGAGAAGCCTGAATCGACTACCACGGAATCTGGCAATACGACGACTCCAAAATCTTCAGGACTTTCGCAACTCGCCTATACGACTCAGAATTCGATCGTGCCCGACGCGATCTCCGCCGCCTCCGGCGCGGGGCGCACGGCGGAGAACATGAGCTGGCTCAATGCGCGTGGCTTCTCGGGTCAGCTCTCGGCGGACGACTTCCGGCTGGCGTTGAGCGCGTTCGAGTCGATGACCGACGCGAAGGTCTTCTCGAACCCGAAGATCATCGTCTCGAACGGCAAGGAGGCGAAGGTCGACATGACGACGAAGTTCCCGCACGTGAAGGTGACCAGCCAGCGCAACAACACGGGCAACGAGTCGTACGTGGACATGGCCACCGAAATGCAGGCGATTCCGGGCGAAGATCCGATGATGTTCGCCAAGGAGGCGTTCTTCTCCTGGGGCATCACGCTTTCGGTCAAGCCGCGCATCTCGCCCGACGGCCTCATCAGCGTGGAGATCGTGCCCACGATCAGCCAGCTCGACACGGACGTCACGGCCTCCGGCTTCTACGAAATTGCAAGCGACGCGGGTTCGGGTCTCTACCCGATCATCAAGATGAAGCGCCTCATCACGGACTTCACGATGAAGGACGGCGCCACGGCGGTGATTGGCGGCCTCTCGAAGACGGAGGAGGAAGACGTCGATTCCGGCATCCCCTATCTGCGCAAGATTCCGTACATCGGGCCGAAGATCTTCGGCTGGAAGAGCCGCGGCAAGGTGCAGAAGGAAATCATCGTGTTCGTCACGCTCGGCATCGCCGATCCCGCCGACCTGCCGAAGGACATCGGTCTGCCGCAGAACGCCGTCTCGGGCCGCGAGTACGTGAACGGCACGAAGCTTGAGCCGGGCCAGCGCGAAGGCGGCGTGGCGGGTCTGATGGCGTTTGACACGCGTCCGCTCGAGGAGCAGCGCAAGGACGATTCGCGCACGGTGAAGATCGAGACCAAACCGTCGACGGAGAAGACCGGGTCGGGCACTGTGGAGATCCGCATCGTCAAGCAGCCGCCCGCCACGCCTGCCGACCACGAAACGCCCGTTCCCGTTCCCGCCGACGCGAACCCCTAAAGCACGATCCTGAAATTTGGGGATTGCGAACGGCGGCGAAAAAGAGTATACTAG
>CAVEDG010000115.1:0-6075 GCA_963614205.1 bacterium
CCCGAGAACGCATAGTCGTCCGTCACGAGATGGAGCGTCGCCGGGGTCGCGCTCGTGATCGTCAGGCCGCTGGCCGTCGCCATCTGGGAGAGCGCCTGGTCGAAGCCGCACAGATCCCACAGCGCGTTCTGCAGGAATTCCCCCTTCAGGTTCTGATGCAGCGACCCCACCTTCGCCGTAAACGCAAACGGCGCGCGCGTATAGAGCCGGCAGTTCGCCCCCATCATCCAGAGCCAGACGCCGCCGAGAGTGTTCGAAGGCGACAGAAGCGTGAGCGTGAGCGCGTCCTTCAGGCAGAACCCGCCGCCACCCGTCACGTCCAGGCGGCCCTCGACGGTCACCGACGCCGGCTCCGCCGACGAAAGGCCCTTGCAGTACGTCCAGTTCTGGCCGTGGCGCCAGTCGCCGGCGATCCGCAGCGACGCCCCGGCGCCGAAATCGACGTCGCGTTCAGTGTTGACCGTGAAATCGACGTCGGCCGCGATCGTGTTCGCCTTCCCGGCCGGCAGCGTGAGGAGCGCCTTGCCGCCCAGCCACTTGAGCGGACGCTTGAGCGTGACGCCGTTGAGGTTGAACGTCGTCGAGGCCACGTCCACCGCAAGCGGCTGCGTCGCGCTCTCGCCGAACGCGCCGTCCGCATCGAGATTCACCGTGCCGCCGGAAAGCGAGACAGCCCCGCCGAACGCCTGCGCGGCGCGGACGTTCAGCGTGCCCGCGTTCGTGATGCTCAGGCCGGAGACGCCGTTCAGCGTGGCGGAGAGGTTCACCGTGTCGCCCGCGCCGATCGTCCACTTCTGCGGCGCCGAGAGGTAGAGCGGCCAGCCGATGTCGTAGGTCTTGCCCGTGCCCGTCGTCGCGAGGCCGCGCGAGCCGAGCGCCGCGAAGTTCGCCATTCCCTCTTCCGCCGTCAGCGCGAACGCTCCCGGCGCATCGAGCTCGAGTCCCTTGAAGTTGGGCGACCGGTCGAGCGCCGCGCCCGTGCCCGCCGCGAAGGTCGCCACGAGCGAACCCGCCGTCAGGTCGGGCAGCGTCGCGTTCTCCCAGTTCGCCGCCGTGCCAAGCGCGCGATCCGCGCCGCCGCCCGCCGTCCAGCGCGCCGTCGCCGTGTCGCCCGACTCGACCGGCAGCGTGATGTCCGCGCCGCCCACGCACAGATAGCCGCCGCCCGAAATCCACGCCACGCTCGTGCCGCCGACCACGCCCGCCGCATGGTAGACGCCGGCGGGCAGGGCCGCGCCGGCCACCGTCGCCGCGTCGACGGCGAGCTTCACGCCGACTTCGAGGTGGACGCGCTCAAGCCCCGTCTCCAGCGTGAAGGTCCCGGCATGGAACGCCTGCGCCGGAGGCGCCTCCACGCGGAAGCCCGTCGTTTCGCCGCCCTTCAGCACAAGCGCGCCGAGCTGGGTGAACGTGGCGCCCTCCACGAGGCGCACCGTGCCGTTCGTGACCGTGAGCGCGTTCGTCGTCACGTTCACCGAGTTGGAGCTCGCGAAGGTGAAGGTGCGCGCGTTCGCGGGGCCCCAGAGAAGACTGAGCGGCGCCTCGAGAATGCCCGTGAAGCGCGAATCCGCCGCCGGTTCGCCAATGAGCGCGAGCGTGACGGTTTCCCGATCCGCGTCCTGCCGACCCATGCGGTGGTTCGTGCCTGCCGCCGCCGCCGTCTCCGAAATCACCGCGCCGCGCAGCGTCGTGTCGGTGTTGCACCGCAGCGCCGTGTCCTTCCCCGCAAAGACGACTTCGAGATCGCGGGGGAAAGACGTGCCGTTGCCGGAGTTCTGCCAGCCGAAGGACACCCGCCCCTCGTACAGTTCCAGGCGGCGGAAGCCCGTGTAGGCGTTCGCGTTCGACTGCAGCGCGAGAAGTCCGCCGCCCTTCTTCCGAATCGTGAACTGATGACCGTCCCAAGTGCTGATGTCGCCCTGCTGCCCGACGTTGGACGTCGCCTGAAGCGTCAGCGCGTCCGTGTTCACGATAAGGGGGATCTGCCAATACATGTAGCCGTCGTTGTAGACGCCGTCGTCGGGATCCGTGCCGTCGAAGATCACGGGATTGCCGCGCGGGCAGGAATACCCGCCCTGCACGTAGATGCGGCGCGGCCGGAAATTGACGAGGTCGTTGTAGGTGTTTTGGGCGGGACCATGGTTGCCCGGCAGAATGATCGTGTCGCCGTCGATCGGCACGCCATTGAGCAGGGTCGTCTGGTTGGTCCAGTTTGCCGCCGTGCTCCAGTTGAGGTTTGCGTAGGACGCGAGCTTCGCCCATTTGAGCGTCGCGGCGACCATGCCCTTCACGACCACCGCGCCCTCGCCCGTCAGCCACGTCGCGTTGGCGGCCGTGTAGGTGCCGGGCGCCAGACGCGCGCCGGCCACGAGCGCGCCCTCCACCGTGAGCGTGACGCCGGCGGCGAGCGCGATCCGTTCCGTGCCTTCGTCCAGCACGAGCTTCTGCGCATGGAAGGCGTTGTTCGGCGGCGTGTCGACGACGAACTGCGCGTCCGCGCCGCCCGAGAGCCGCAGCGTGCCCAGCTGGGAGTAGCCCGCGCCGGCCGTCAGGCGCAGCGTGCCGCGCGCGATCTCCACGTCGCCCGTCGTCGTCGAGGTCTTCCCCGAGAGGACGAACGTCTTCGCGGCGGACGTCGGATTCCAGCAGAAGTCGACGCTCGTCTCGAACGTGCCCGTGAAGACCGTCTCGTCGGCGGGCGCGCCCGTCACGGTCAGCTTGCCGCGGAAGGTCGTGCCGTTGTCCATCTGGCAGGAGATCGCGTGGGCCTTGCCGCGCGCGTTGTCCGTCTCGATGAGGGCGAAGTCCTCGAAGACGCACGGATGGGAAATGCTGAGCTTCGTGTTTGCGCCGTCGAAGATGACCGTCTGCCCCTTCGGCAGCAGGTGCATCTTCCCGGTGCCGCCGTTGATGCCGTAGATCCACTCGCCTTCCCGGATCGTCACGAAGCGGAACCCGGCAAAGCCGGAGGCGTCCGACACGCCGAAACCGTTGATGCCGGCGCGGCCCGTGCCCGTCTTCACGATGCCGGCGTCCGCCCCGTCGAGGCCCTTGAGCGCCGCGCGCCCGACGCACGTGCTCGACGAGTAGTACGTCACGTTCGTGCCGATCAGCGTCACGGGGAAGTCGAAGTGGAGATAGCCCGTGTTGGAGATGCCCTTCGAGGAGGAGGTGAGGTAGAGCGGTTCGCCGCTCATGGCGGCGGTCTGGTAGCCGCTCACGACAATCTGCTCCAGGTAGAGATTGGGGATGTCGTTCTTTCCGTTGCCCGTGTCCACGCCGATCGTGAGCGTGTCGCCCGACTGCGGCACGGCGTTCGTCCCGCCCGTGGCGTCCTTCCAGTTGAGCGCGTTGCTGAAGAGCGTGTTCGCGCCGCCGCCGACCCAGTTCAGCGTGCGCGCCGAAAGGCCGCTCTGCTGCTGCGCCGAGGAGGTCTTCTCCGCGGGGCTCTGCATCACGTACTGGGCGCAGTTCGGCCCGTGGAGGCTGCCATGCCCCATGTTCTGCGCCCAGGTCGCCTTCTTCGGCTCGGGCAGGTTCTTGAAGAGCAGGATCTCGCCCGAGGGCGGGCACACGTAGTCGCCGAGACCGGCGGTGAACGTGACGGGGCAGCGGATGAGTTTCGCGAAGTTCTTCGCGTCCAGATAGTCCAGGTTCGCCGTCCAGGTGGGCCGCCAGCCCGTCATGCGCCCGTACTTGACGCCGCCCGAGAGGTCCACGTGCCAGGGGATGGCGGCCGAGCAGGCGGTGACGTCCGCGTCGAGGCCCGCCATCGCGAGCGCCTGGTAGCCGCCCATCGAGCCGCCCGTCACCTTCAGCGCCGTGCCGTTCCACTCGGGGAGCGACTTCGCGTACTGAAGCGCGCGCAGGCCGCGCAGGATCATGCCGTACTGGTCGGTGGCCTCCACGGTCGAATCGAGGTTGCGGAAGCAGAAGCTCTTCATCTCGCCATTCTGCAGATCCGTGTAGTAGGCCGCGTCGGCGCACACGGGATTCTCGCCATGCCGCGTGACGGCGAGGACGATGTTGCCGGCGAGGACGTCATTTGCGTTCGGCGTGGACGTCGCGCCGAAGCCGTAGCCGTCGAAGGTCGCGATGATGCCGCACGAGGCGGGGTCCGCCGCCGCGGGCTTCGCGAGGATGCCCGTCGCCGCCCGCTGGCCGTCCACCGTCGGCAGTTCGAAGAGGAAGTACGACACGCCCGCCACCGCGTTCCCCGGCGTGTAGTTCGTGCACACGGGCGTGTAGGCCGCGGTGAGCAGCGCGTTCGTCGCCGTCCGCCAGAAGGAGGCGAAGTCGTCGGGCGCCGGCCACTCGGGAATGTTCATCACGTCCGCGCCCGCACCGCCGTCGAAGAACTGCGTGTTGCCCGAGAGCCACGCGCCGTCGCTGCCCTTGACCTCGACCTTCAGCCGCGCGAAGCCGGGCGACGCGAGCGCCGTCGTGACGACGAGCGGCGCGTCGCTCGTCGCGGTGCCGCTCTTGTCCAGCGCCGTGTCGTCGTGCGAGAGCGTCCAGCGCAGCGCGCGCCCCGAGACCGCGGCGTTGTCCGCGTCGCGGTCGACGAGCGTCACGGTGAACGTGATCGTCTCGTTCAGTTTGTACTCCAGCGGATTCTTGTCCGTCGTGCCGATGAACGACAGGTCTTCCGCGCCCGCGCAGAACGCGCCGAACAGCGCACCCAGGCCCAGCATGTTTCGCAATGTGGTCTTCATGTGAGGAACTCCTTGATCAACGTTACAGTTTCACGTACGGCAGTATACCACATTTTCCCCCATTGCGGGACATTGACACCGCGGCGGGAAATGGGGTAAACTATCGGCGTACGGTGAACTAGGCATATGAGGACCTGACATGAAAAGACTGATGGCAGTTGGTTTGGCGACGCTGGCGGCGTGGTCCGTCGGCGCGGCGACGCGCACGGACGACGGGCGCGGGCTTGTGGACGCCCTGGCGGGCAGTTCCCTCACGGAGGCGCGCGCGGCGCTCGTCGCGCCGTTCCGCTACCTGGCCAGCGCCGTGACGGGTGGCCAGAGCGCCACGGACGGCGGCACGATCGACCTCACGGGCGAGAACGCCTGGGCCGCGCAGGAACTCTACCAGCTCGAGCGCTATGGCAAGACGATGACCGTGACGTTTTCGCATCTCGTGCCCGGCGCGAGCTACCTCGTGGAACTGCACAGCGCGGAGAACTACTTCGGTTCGGGCGGGCGCGGCGGCAACGACGCCGGCGCCAATACGCGCGTGGCCAAGGTCGCCGTAAACGACGGCGTGGTGGAAGAGCGTCTCGACCTCTGGGCGGCGGCGGGCAACAAATCGCGCAAGGCCGTGTGCCGGCAGTACGCCGCCACGGCCACGGCGGCGGGCACGATCGTCGTCACGATGACCACCGTGGTGGACAACGCGCAGTTCGGCGGCATGGCGGTGTTCGGCTCGGCCGCGCCGTCCACGCCCGCGCTCGCCACGTCGCGCGCCTCGGATTCGAGCGACCTCGTCTTCTCCTGGGGCGCGTGCACGGACACGCTGCGCTTCCATCTGCAGAAGGCCACGTCCGCG
This sequence comes from bacterium, assembly GCA_963614205.1. Classification (GTDB taxonomy): domain Bacteria; phylum Verrucomicrobiota; class Kiritimatiellia; order RFP12; family UBA1067; genus RUG572. The sequence continues at coordinate 5,557 of CAVEDG010000115.1, forward strand.
GAAGGCCCCTGGACGACGGTGGGCGTCTACGTGCCCGGCACGACCGGCGCGACGCTCGCGGGCGCCTATTCGCCGACCGAGACCGTGCACTACCGCGTCGTCGCCTCGAACGGCGTGGGCGTGGCGACGAGCGCCGTCGTGACGTACGCCTCCGCGCTGACGGACGGCACGGCGATCAAGACGCGTGGCGAGACGCTCGCGAACGGCGCGGCGACGACGTACCGCATGACGGAAGCGGGAGCGGCGGCGGATCCCGTCAACGCGCTTGCGGCCGACGCGGTGACGGTGAACGGCCTCTACCTCGACGCGGGCGTCGATTCGGAACTTGCCGTGGGTGAGGGGCAGACTTTCGCGGCCTCGCTGCTGGGCGTGGGCGACGCGGGCGGCACGTTCGCGCTCACGGGCGCGGGCGCACTCGCGTTCACAAGCGACCACCTGCTCACGCTCGACGTGCGCGCGGGCGCGCTGAACGTGGCGACCTCCGCGGCGGATGCGGAGGGGAAGGGCGCACTGCTGAAG
>CAVEDG010000116.1:0-6067 GCA_963614205.1 bacterium
TAGCACAAGTTGAAAGTTAAAGGTTAAAAGTTAAAGATTAAAAGTTAAAGGTTAAAAGTTAGATGCGATCGCCGCCTCAGTGGTAGGTGGAGTCGGCCTTGAGCATCTCGGTGGTGTCGTATTTCGGCGGAGTGGCGTCGAGCTTCCACTTGTAGAAGATCGGCACGTCGGGATAGTCGTGCCAGCCGTAGCTGTAGCCGGGCGAGCTCGTCGCGTGCGGATCGCGGATTTCGATGCGGGCGCGGAAGTTCTCGTCGAACGAATTCGGCCCGAACACGAACCAGCGCAGCGGGTGGAAGTCGTTCTTCACGCCCTCGCGCTGCAGCGCACCGCACACCTTGAAGGTCACGCTCGTCCAGTTGGCGCTGTTCGCGCCATAGTCGGCGCTGCTGCTGCCGGGCTCGAGGCCCTGGAGGCGGTTCGGCGCGTAGGCCACACCCGAAGACGTGTTCGTGATCATCATCGTCACAAGCACGCGCACGTTCGTGAGCGAGCCGTTCGCGTCGTAGGACTCCGTGGGCACCACGGCCGCGAGCGAGGCGCCGCCGCCCGACGACGAACGACCGGGACGCGCCGAGGTCAGGCCGGCCGTCACGCCGCCCATGCCGGCCTTGAGCGCCCAGTCTTCCTCGACAGGATTGATGTTGAGCCAGTACATGTCGCGGATGTCGAGCTCGCCGACCTTTTCGTTGGAGAGATTCCACAGTTCCGCCCTGTGGATCTCGGAATCCTCGCCCAGCGAGGCGAGCCAGTGCATGACCGCGTTGTAGTAGGGATCCTTCGGATCGAGCCCCGCATCTCTCACGTCCTGCGACAGTTCGGACGATGCCGTCACGTTGACCGTCTCCTCCACGTTGTCGAGCTTGAGCGTCCATTCGTGCGAGGGCGTATCCGAGCGCTTTGCGCGGCCCTGCGCCTCGGTGATTGGCACCCCGTTCGTCGTCACCGACCCGATCTGGTACCAGGGCGCCGTCGTGTAGACGATGTTCGTGGAAGCGCCCTTGCGGACGATCACCACGGCCATGCGGTTCGTGTTCGAGCCGATCTTCTGCGAGAGGTGGTCGTCCAGCACCGTTGCGTAGATCCACACGTTCGTGCCGTTCGGCTGCAGGAACCAGTCGGCGTCGATCTCCTGCAGCGTGCCGTCGCGCAGCTTGTTGAGCGCGGAGGGCGTCTGCACCATCCAGTTCGTCCAGCACGTCCGGTCTTCGCCGTGGCTGCGGAACACGCCGAGCGAGCCGTCGGTCTCGTCCTGGCCCGCGTAGAACCAGTGCGAATCGTCGCCGTCCGCGGCCTTGACCTTCCCCAGCAGGTTCGTGCCGCTGCCCATGTATTCAAGCGGCTTGCCCGCATAGTAGTTCGTGCCGCTGAAGATGATCTGGTGTTCGATCACGCCGCTTGGGCGCACGAGCGAAAGCCCGTAGGCCTCGTAGTTCTTCAGGTCGCCGTTGCTCAGCGAGAGCGACGAGAGCGCATTGTAGGTCGCGCTGTCGATCGGCGTCTTGAGCCACGTGCCATCCGCGCCGGCCACGCCGCCCTTCGAGAGCGCCGTCGGGCTGCGCAGGGAGATGAACGTGTAGTGGTTCGTGCAGTCCGTGCCGGGCGAGACGCCCGTCTTCGAGGTCACCGTGGCGTTGCCGCTGCCGAACCGGGCGATCGTGCCGCGCACGAGGTTGCGGTCGAGGATGTCGAGGCGCCAGCCCTTGAGATCCGCGCCCTGCGGCACGGCGAGCTCGATGTACTGGTTCTCGTAGTCCGTCTGCTTGTAGGTGTCGCAGATGTTGACCTCGTTGATCCAGGCGCGCGAGGGCGAGATCGTGTCGAGGAACGTGTAGCCCACGAAGGTGGCCTCGCCCGCGCCGTACTTGGAGTTGAGGTCGTCGATGCCGTAGTACCACGCCGGCGGCGCCCACTCGCTCGCCTCCAGTGTGTGCTTGTGCGACACGCCCTGCTTGTCAAGGTACTCCGCCCACACCGTGTACTGCCACACGTTGTTCGGGAACACGCCGTTCGGCGTCATGTCCGGCCCGATTACGCTCGAGGCGTTGTTGTACGTGCTGCGGAAGACGAGGTTCGAGGCCACCTGCTCGAGCTTCACCGTGACCGCGTCCGCCTTGTCCTTCCACTTCTCGTAGCCCCACGGCGAGATGCCGCGATAGAACGCCGCATACACGACCACGCTCGTCGTCACGAGCTCGTCGCTCATCTGCTGCGGCTCCACCGTAGCCTGCAGACCCCAGCTCTCGCCGAGGATCGGCTGCTCGCTCTGATCCGTCACGTTCGTGACGGGCGAGGCCGGCAGGTCGGCGATGTGCGAGCGGAACGGCCGCACGTCGCGGAAGAGCAGCCGCGGCACCACGGGCTCGCTCGCCGTGATTTCGTCCACCCACACGCGCTGGATCGGCGTGACGGGCGGCGTCTCCCAGTCCTTCGCCCCGGAGCCGTTGCGGCCATGGCGCGATCCGGCCACTTCGAGACGCACGGCGGAGATCTTCGTGTTGTCGTCCGTGGTCGACCACTTGAACGTCCGATACGTCGTGTTCGTGATCTCGAACGCGGCGAGCTGCTTCCAGGTCTCGGGCACCTCGGGCTGGTACGCATCCGGCTCGCCCGAGCCGTAGAGCGTGACCCAGGAGCTCCGCGTCTGGTTCGTCGTGAACGTGCGCGCCCGGAACGTCACGGTGCCAATGCCGTTCGTGAGCGGCGGGCACTGCACGAACGAGTTGTCCTTCGCGTACTCAGCCTGGAGATCGGGCTGCGCGAGCCCGATGCCGCGCGCGTCGGACGATTCGTTCTCGTTCTTCAGCGGCGAGAAGTTGAGCGAGGCGGAAAGGCCCTCGGGCGAATCGAAGAGGTAGGCGTACTGCTTGTCGTCCGTGTTCCAGCCCTCGGTGTGGAGGTTCCAGCCCCACCACGAGCGCATGTCGAGCTTGGGCTCGTTGTAGCACGAGATCTTCGTGATCGTGATCGAGCCGTCGGTGACGTCGCGCTCGGGATCGCCCTCGCCCGCCAGCGCGCGGTCGATGATGTCCGGCGCCATCACAAGACGCAGGAAGCCAAGCACCGGCGCGCGCAGGCTCATGTAGTACGACTTCGTGCCGCTCGCCAGTTCCTTCGCGCTCATTCCCGTGAACGTGAAGTTCGTGAGCGTGACCCAGTCCGCGCCGCTCGCGTTGTTCGTCACGGGCGGCTCCCTCGTCAGCGAGGCGCTCATGCTCGTGCGCCCACGCATCGTGCCATTCACGCCGTTCGTGCCGATGCACGCCTGCAGCAGCAGCACGCAGTTCGAGTGCGCGTTCCGATAGTCGAAGCTGAACATCGACATGCCGTCCGCCAGATACGGCGAACGCAGCCCCATCGCGGACTTCTTCTCGCCGCGCGCCGGCTGCAGCGCGCACACCTTGCTCGACTCCGTCACGCGCAGACGCACCTCGCCCGGAACGCCCTCCACCGTGCCGCCCGCCACAGAGTACTTCAGGGTCGGACTCTTGATGGTCGTCTTCTCGCCCGCCTTGCCCGTCTCCTTCGCGCCAACGGAAATCTGCACGAGAGTGTTCGTCGCAATCGTCACCGGGTTCGCGCTCAGGTCATACGTGTTCGTCTCGCCGCCGCCGCCCACGAGCCGCACCCACGTCACCGTCAGGGGCTCCTTCAGACGGAAGGAAGAGAACGTCGTTTGGTAGTCCAGGCCTTTCGCCGTCGCCGAGAACACAAGCTCGTATCCATTCGTCACCGTGTCGGTGACGGTCGGCTCGCCGCCCTGCACCATGTCGAGCATCGTCTCCACCGTGCCCGACGTGTAGACCCACTGGTCGGCCTGCCCGTAGGTGCCGCCCAGGGAGAGCCCGTCGAAGTCGCCCGCGCGCCACGCCGTGATCTCGATGTCGTCCACCGCCACGTCGGTGCGCACTTCGTCGTATGTGTTGCCGCCCGTGATGAGGCGCACCTTGTAGTCCGGCGACACGCACGGCGAGATCTCATAGCGGTTCGTGCTGAAGCTCGACACGATCCGCTCGTAGCCGCTGTCGAACCAGCCCCGGTCGTCGTCCTTGAACTGCAGGCGAATCGTCTGGTTCGTCGGAATCGTCGCGCCCAGCGCGCCGAAGTCGCCCCAGTTGACGGTTCCCTTGAGCTGCTGCCAGCGATCCGGGAAGAAGGCCCATTCCTCCGCCCAGTCGTCTCCGCCCAGATTCTGCTGCGACTGGCCCTCGTAGTTGATGCCCTTCGAGACGTCGCCCGCATCGCTCGGCTGATGGTACATGATCGCGCCGAACGCCGCATGGCAGTCCGTCGATCCCACGCCGTACGTGCCCTTCAGATACGGACGATCGCTGTCCGTGTACGTGATCACCGTCGTGAGGTTGGCGCTGTCGTCCTTGATCTTGCTGCTGGTGCGCGCCTTGGCAAGCGCGCATTCGATCTGGACTTCGCTCGCGCTCTTGTTGAAGAGGAACAGATAGCCGCTCGTCCAGGAACTGTAGGTTCCGTCCCTGTCTCCCGTGGACGGCACAAGCATGTTGTTGTTGAAGTTCGAGGCCTTGAGCACATTCGACTTCAGCAGCGTGGCGGTCATGCCGCTTGCGGAGGGCTTCCACTTGTAGAGCCCGCACGTGAGCTCGTCGCCCGCCGTGCGCGTGATGCGGAACTCGTAGCACCCCTTCGTCGAGCGGTAGTAGCCCACGAAGGAGACGGACGGCTGCGCCGGCGAGATGTCGTCGGGGTTGAGGTTGGCCGTCTTCTTGCGGCTCATCGTCACCTTCGCGCTGAGCGCGTAGTTCTGAAGCATGTTGCCGCCGAGATACGTGGCGAAGTCGTTGAAGCTCGGCGCCTGCGCCACGCGCGCGGCGAACGTCACCGTGCCGACGCCGGCGGGCATGCCCGAATCCTTCTCCAGCGCCACGTAGCCCTGCCCACGCCCCTCGAGCTGCAGCGACACCTCGTTCGCGGCGGTGGCGGCGGCCGTGGCGCCGCGCGCCCCGCGCACCCACTGGCCATGCGCCGCCGTCCAGCCGTTGAGCGGCGTGGTGGTCGAGTTGAACGACACGTTGAGCGGATAGTTGGTGGTGTCGGTCGTATTGAAGTCTTCCCTCCAGTCGTTGTCCGTATACCCCTGCACCGTCCAGTTGAACATCCCGGCGGCAAACTTCTTCTTCGCGTCCGAAACGCCCGTCGCCGACGCGCCGTTCGTGGGGTTCTCCTCGTTGTAGCTCGCGTTGCCGCGATAGCCCACGAGCGCGTCCGTCCACGTGTTGAAGCTCTGGTAGGTGCCGTGCGTGACGCTGAAGGCGAGATTGTCGTCGTTGAACTCGATCACGAGGTGCGTGCCCGCGTCGTCGAGCGTCACGGCCACGTCGCGCGAAAACGACGCGCCCGCCACCGACGTGTAGGGCAGATACGGCACATCCGTGATGTCGGCCTTCCACGTGTTCGTGGTCGCCACGTACGCGAACGGATCCGTCGGCGACGCCTCGAGCCGGCGCCCCTCGAAGTGGAAGCGCAGCGTCTCGCCCACCGCGTTCGTCGGCACGTAGTAGCAGTACCGCCACGTGTTCGTGTTCACCAGCTCCATGCGCACGTCCTCGCGCGTCACGCCCGCCGTGTGGTTCGTCGTCACCGTCGTGCACAGCTTCACCCACTCGTACGGACTCTCCGCCTCCCGAATCCGCACGAAGTAGTCATGCCCGCACGCCGGCGTCTCATCCACGTAGCTCGCGCGGTTGGTGATCGAGGTGATCGCCTCGGACCAGCCATCGCCGTAGTAGACGGAACTCAGCGCATAGTCTCTAAGCGAATAGTACGGCGCGTCCTGCTCCGCCGTGAAGAAGTATTCCATGTCGCCCACGCCATTCTCAAGCGGAAGCGTCGCCGTCGATATGAGGTTCGACGTCGCCGGCGTCACCGTGGGCGACACGGACGTCGATGTCGGCGTCAGCGGCAGCGACTGCCACGGCGTCACCATCTGATTGAGATAGCGCCAGCGCCACATGATCCGCGGATTGAGCAGCCTCATCGCCGACGTGGTCGCGCCGTTTCGAACCGCGCTGAACCAGGCCCGCCCCGTCATGCC
>CAVEDG010000117.1:0-6054 GCA_963614205.1 bacterium
GCTTGGTGCTTGGTGCCTGGTGCTTGGTGCGTCATGCAATGGCGAAATGAGAGAACCATTTTTCTTTTCCTTCCCCGCACTAAGCACTCAGCACTCTGCACTCAGCACTAAGCACCAAGCACCAAGCACTAAGCACCAAGCACTCAGCACTCAGCGCTCAACAGTTACCTTCTCCGTCGATGAAGGCCATGAAGGATGCCGAACAGCGCCACGAGCAGCGGCACGAGGCAGATGTTGACCACCTTGAGCGTGAGGCCCAGGCGGTCGATGTCGCCCGTGAGCTCCTTGCGCACGTTCTTGAGCTGGCGGCGCGTCTCCGCCTGCGCCTTGCGCAGCTTGTCGAGCTCCTGCTCCTGCTCGGGCGAGAGCAGCAGACGCTCCCCGCCGGTCTTCTGCTTCTGGAGGGCGGCCAGGCGCTGCTGCGTCTGCTCGAGCTCCTGCTCGAACGCCTCCTGCTTGGCCTGCCACTTGGCGAGCGCCTTGGCCTCAAGCGCGTCGACCTTCACGAACGGACGGTTCGACGGCCCGCGCGCCCGCACGCCGATGAGCTCCTCGCGCCCCGCGTACTGCTCGATCACGTTCGAGAAGAGCACGAGGTTGTCGTTGATCGGCTGCGCGATCGGCCCGAAGAGCGTGTTCATCACCTGCACGCAGAAGTCGTCCGCGAGGAAGTCCGAATCGCCGAACAGCATCACGGTGCCCGCGCCCTCGGCCACGACCTTCGGAACGGCGTTGGTGGAGCCCTCCACGTAGTCGGGGCCCTTCGGGAACGCGGTCTTGAACGTGCCGGAGAGGCGCGCGGCGAGCGTGCGCTGCACGCCGTCGGGCTTGAGCTCGCGGCGCATCGCGCCCATGCCGAACTGCGCGCTCTGGCGGTCGACGAGGCAGGCGTCCTTCGCCGAGCTCGTGACGAGCGGCTCGAAGGTCAGGCCGTCCTTGCCCGCGAAGGAGAAGCTGCCGGCGAACGGCATCATCACCTGCGTGAGGCGCGAGACGAGGATGTCGTCCTTGGCCATGTTCTTCGCGTCGAGCGACAGGAACGCGGGATTCTCCTCGGCGCGGCCGTTGCCGGCGTTGAGCTTGGTGGCGGCGGCGAGGTCGGCCACGATCTTCCCGGTGGCGAACGTCACGCCCCAGGCGTCGAACAGCTTGCCGAGCGTGGAGGGGCCGTCCTGGCCGCCCATCTGCATCATCGGGTTCTGCTGCTGGCGCTGCGCGAACATGTCCATCGCGCTGAATGGATCGACGCACGCGATGAGGCGGCCGCCGCGGATCACGAACTGGTCGATCGCGAAGAGCGTCTTCTCGCTCAGATCCTTCGCGTGCAGCACCACGAGCGCCTTCACGTCGTCATCGATCGACTCGGCGGTGGGCGCGATCTCGCGCACGTCGTAGTCCTTCTTCAGCTCCATGAACGCGGCCCAGCCCTGCGGCTGCTTGCGGCGCTGCATCATCATCATCGGGTTCGCGTCCGCGCCGAGCACGCCCGGCAGGGACGTCATCACGCCGATCACGGGCCGCTCGGGCCAGGCCACGCGCGTGACGAGGCGCGTGACGTCATACTCGAGCGTGGACTCGGCGCGCGGGCTCAGGCGCGCGAGCGTCTCCTCGCGGTCGCCGCACACGGCCACGAGGCCGAAGTAGACGGGCGAGCCGAAGGGGTTGACGTTCTGCGGCTCCACGCCGTAGCGCTGCGCCCACTCCTCCGCGTCGCTGTCGGGCTTCGGGTCGTAGGCCTCGAGCGCGAGGTGGCCCGCGCCGGCGCGCGCGTATTCCTTGAGCAGGTTCTGCACCTGCTGCGCGTAGGTCTTGAGCTGCATCGGCATTTCGGCCGAGCTCGCGCTGAAGTAGAACTTGAGCGTGACGTCGGTCTCGAGCTTGCCGAGCACGGCCTTCGAGCCCTTCGAGAGCGTGTAGAGGCGCTCGCCCGTCATGTCGACGCGCAGCGGCAGGTTCGAGAGGATCAGGTTCACGGCGCCGACGATCGCGGCCAGCGCCACAAGTCCACAAAGTTTCTTGACCATTTTGTTTCCTTTGTTTTTCCTAAGTGCTTAGTGCCTAGTGCCTAGTGCTTAGTGCTTGGTGCTTGGTGCTTGGTGCTTGGTGCGTGGTGCGTCATGCACTGCGAAATGAGAGAAACATTTTTCTTTTCTTTCTCCGCACTCAGCACTCAGCACTCAGCACTAGGCACTCAGCACTCAGCACTTGATTAGCGGGCCTTGCGGCTGTCGGTGACGACCTGGGCGGCGGCGAGCATGAACACCATCACGCCCACGTAGTAGCCCACGTCGGCGAAGTCGAGCATGCCGCGGCGCATGGCGTCGAAGTGGCTCAGCAGCGAGCACGAGGCCACCGCGTTGACGATGCCCGAGGGCACGCCCCAGTTGGCGACGGCGTTGACCACGGGGTCGAAGCCGATGATGAGCAGCGCGAACGTGATCGCGAGCGCGACCACGAAACCGATCACCTGGCTGCGCGAGAGGGAGCTGGCGAACACGCCGATGGCCGTGGCCGCGCCGGCGAGCAGGAAACTGCCCGCGTAGCCGCACGCGATCGCGCCGAAGTCGGGGCTGCCCAGCCACGCGGCCGTGCACACCACGGGGAACGTGAGCGCGAGGCCGATGCCGATGAACGCCCACGCCGCGAGGAACTTGCCCACCAGCGCCTCGCCGAGCGTGATCGGCAGCGTGAGCAGCAGCTCGATCGTGCCGTTGCGCCGCTCCTCCGCCCACGACCCCATCGTCGCGGCCGGCACGAGCAGCAGGTACATCCACGGGTGCCAGAAGAAGAACGGCGTGAGATCCGCCTGGCGGCGCTCGTAGAACATCGCCACGCCGAACGTCAGAAAGCCCGCCAGCACGAGAAACGCCACGAGGAACACGTAGGCCACGGGCGAATCGAAGTAGGCGCGGAACTCGCGCCCGAACACGGTGCGCACCGAACGGCACGGGCAGTGCCCGACCGCGGTCGACTTGCAGCAGCAGCAGCTCATTTACTTCTCCTCCTTCATCGTGAGGTTGCGGAACACGACGTCGAGCTTGCCGCTCGGATCGAGCGCGCGCAGCTTCTCCGGCGTGCCGTCCGCCTTGATCTCGCCATGGGCGATGATGATCGCGCGCGTGCACACGGCGTCGACCTCCTCGAGGATGTGCGTGGAGATGATGATGGCCTTCTCCTTGGCCATCTCCTTGATCATCTCGCGCACCACGAACTTCTGGTTCGGGTCGAGACCGTCCGTGGGCTCGTCCATCACGAGCACCTGCGGGTCGTGGAGGATGGCCTGCGCGAAGCACGTGCGCTGGCGATAGCCCTTCGAGAGGGTGTCGATCGTCTGGCGCGCCACGCCCGTGAGGCGGGCCTTCTCGATCACGGCCTCCACGCGCGCCTTGACGGCCGCGCCGGTGAAGCCGCGCGCCTTGGCGATGAACGTGAGGAAGTCCTGCACCGTCATCGCGCGGTAGCTCGGCGCCGCCTCGGGCAGATAGCCGAGCGCGCTCTTCGCGCCGATCGGGTCCTTGATGATGTCGTGGCCGCAGATCACCGCGGTGCCCGACGTGGGGGGGATGAACCCCGTGATCATTCGCATGGTCGTGGACTTTCCGGCGCCGTTCGGCCCCAGGAAGCCCAGCACTTCGCCCTTCGCGACGTTGAAGGAAATGCCCTTCACCGCCTCGAACGAGCCGAAGCTCTTCTTCAGGTTCTCAACCTTGAGCATGTCGTTCCTTTCGAGTTGAAGTGAAAAGAGAGAAGGATCGTCGATCGACAGTCTAGCATGCGCGTGTTAGCGGAGCATGAAGCGGTCAGCCGCCCTGCTGGCGCAGCGTCTCGTAGAGGCACACGGCCGCGGCCACGCCGGCGTTGAGCGATTCGATCTCGCCCGGCATGGGCAGCACGGCGATGAAGTCGCACGTCTCGCGCACGAGCCTCGAGATGCCGTCCCCTTCCGCGCCGATCACGAGCCCCGCGCGGCCGCGGAAGTCGATCTGCGTGTAGGGCTTGGCGTCGTCGCCCCAGTCGAGCCCGGTGAACCACATGCCCGCGTCCTTGAGGTCCTTCATGGCGCGCACGAGGTTGACCACGCGCGCGACCTGCAGGTACTCGCTCGCGCCCGCCGAGGCGCGCACGGCCGCCGGCGTCACGCCGCAGCCGCGGTCTTCGGGCAGGATCACGCCCGTGGCGCCCACCGCGCACGCGGTGCGCAGGATGGAGCCCACGTTCTGCGGGTCGGTGAGATGGTCGAGCACGACCACGCGCGCGTTCTCGTTTTCGCGCACGGCGTCGAGGATGTCCTCGAACGCCGCGTAGGGATAGGCGGAGGCCTTGAGGGCCACGCCCTGGTGGTGGCCGCCGCGCGTGAGCGCGTCGAGCCGCTTGCGGTCTTCGGTGCGCACGAGGATATGACGAGCCTGCGCGGTGGCGCGGATCAGGGCAATCTCGTCGGCCTCGCCCTTCTCCGCCGGCGGCAGGATGACCTCGGTGAAGGTGCGCCGCGCCGCGCGCAGCGCCTCGATCACGGGATTGCGCCCGTAGATCCACTCTCCGCCCGCGCACAGCTCGCGCGGGCCCTTGTGGTGGTCGCGGCGACTGGTGTCGCGCGCTCCGATCGTCGTCGGTCGCATGCGCTCTTCGTCTCCTACAGCATGCGCAGCTTCACGGGCGCCTCGTTGAGGATGCCCGCGTCGCGGATTTCGGCGAGCGCGGCGTCCACGGCCTTGGCGGGCGCGGGATGCGTGAGCACGACCACGGGCGTGAAGCCGGTGTCGTCCGTGTTGGCGGTCTTCTGCGCGGCGGCGGAGATGGAGACGCCGTTGCGGCCGAGCGCGGTGGTCATCGTGCCGAACGCGCCCGCCTTGTCGGCCACGTTGAAGCGCAGGTAGAAGCGGCTCACGATGTCGCCGGGCGCGCGCAGGCGCGTGACGCCCTCGCCGTACGTGGGCACCGCGCGCGCATAGCGCGTCTCGCCGTGCGCGAGGTTGCGCGCGATGTCGCCGATGTCGCCGACCACCGTGGAAGCCGTGGGCAGACGGCCCGCGCCGCGCCCGTAGAACATCGTGTCGCCCACCATGTCGCCACGCACCATCGCCGCGTTGAACACGCCGTTCACCGAGGCGAGCATGTGGTCGACGGGCACGAGCGTGGGATGCACGCCCACCTCCACGTCGGCGTCGTGCTTGGCCACCACGGCGAGCAGCTTGATGCGGTAGCCGAAGTCGGCCGCGTACGCCACGTCCTTGCCGGAGAGGTTGCGGATGCCTTCCACCTGCACCTGGTCGAGCGCGGGCTGGAAGCCGTAGGCGAGCGCGCAGAGGATGCACGCCTTGTGCGCCGTGTCGAAGCCGTCGATGTCGAGCGAGGGATTGGCCTCGGCGTAGCCGAGCTTCTGCGCGTCCGCCAGGATCTCGTCAAAGGGCTTGCCCTCGTTCTCCATGCGCGTGAGGATGTAGTTGCACGTGCCGTTGAGGATGCCGTGAATCTGCTGGATCTCGTTGCCGGCCAGACCCTCGCGCACGGCGCGGATGATCGGAATGCCGCCGCCCACCGACGCGCCGAAGTAGATGTCCACGCCGTTCTTCGCGGCGGTGTCGAAGATCTCCTTGCCGAACTCGGCGAGCAGCTTCTTGTTCGCCGTGACCACGCACTTCTTCGCGTTGAGCGCGCCGAGCACGAGCGTCTTGGCGATGCCGGTGCCGCCGATCGTCTCCACCACGATCTGCACGGCGGGATCGGCGATCACGCTCTGCGCGTCCGTGGTCAGCACGTCGGGATCCACCGCCACGCCGCGGTCCGTCGTGATGTCGAGATCCGCGATTCGGCGCAGCGCGATGTCCACGCCCAGCCGCTCGGCCATGACCTTGCGGTTGCGCAGCAGCCCTTCCGCCACGCCCGCGCCGACCGTGCCGAATCCCAGAATGCCAACTCCGACTTCCTTCATCTTCTACCTCGTACTCGTCTTGACTGTGTTTGCGATCCGCCCCCGCGAGACTCCCCCGCGAAGACAACCCAATATGATACCGCACCGTCCGCCGTTCGTCAAGCACGCCCATAGTTGAAAGT
>CAVEDG010000118.1:0-5942 GCA_963614205.1 bacterium
CTTCGAGCAGGGCGGTGCGCTCACCCACTGGAATCAGTCCACCTACAAGGGCTCTTACCTCTACAACCTCTACACGCCGAAGCACGCGGTGTGCGGTTGCGTGGCGACGGCGGCCTCCGCGCTCGCGCAGTTTTACGGCACCACAAACGCCGTGGGCGGCATCGTGAACAAGAAGTGCTCCTACAATGGCGAGGCGTATACCGCCACGACGATGGGCGGCCCGATCGACTGGTCGATTCTGCCGGAGAACTGGGGCGGCACGAACGCCGCCTCCGCCACGCTCACCACCGAGCAGCAGCAGCTCCTCGGCCGCGTGGCCTACGACGCCGGCGTGGGCGTGGACATGGGCTGGACGAGCGATGAGTCCGGCGCCTTCTCCAGCAAGATCGCGGAGGCCCTCAAGGACGTGTTCGGCTTCCGCAATGCGCGCTGGGTCGGCATGGACGACAGCGCGAATCCGTCGCAGGCCGCGCTGGAGAAACTCATCTACAACCAGTGCCGCGCGGGCGTGCCCGTGGGGATGTCCATTGAGGGACACGCCGTGGTCGCGGCAGGCTATGGTCTCGATTCCGAGGGCGTGGAGCGCGTGCGCGTGTTCATGGGCTGGTCGGGTTCGGGCGACGGCTGGTATGCGTTGCCGAAGATTGACACCCGGGCCACCGTGGACGGGGGGTCGTATCTCTCCGAAGTGATCGACGAGGTCGTCACCATGATCTCCTGCGGCGACGACAACATCGTGCCGGTCGTCGGCCATGTGGATCTGGCGGGCGCCGCGGTGGAAGTGCCGCTCTACGGCGTTTCCTGCACCGCGAACGACAACGGCTACTTTGGCCTGCGCGTGCCGGCCGCGGCCGATGCGGCGCTCGAGGTCACGTGCGACGGCCATACGGCGCAGATCGCCGTGGGCGCCGACGCCGCCACGGCCACGGACGAAGCCACGCTCTGCGCGGATGGCACGCTGCCGGACGCCTTCGAGTTTCTGCTGCTCAACAGCACCGTGGCGTATTCGCTGGAGAAGGCCAAGACGCTTGCCGAGAACGAGGGCAAGGCCGTTCTGCGCCTGAGCGGCGACCCGAACGACGAGACCGTGGCGGCCATCGTCGAGGCCATCCGCGCACTCGACGCCGCCAACACGGGCAACTTCACCAACCTCTTCGTCTACTACTTCACGTCCGCCGGCAGCGTGGCGGCCGATGGCGCGGAGATCGCCTACGGCGTGTATCTGCCGCGCGACATCGTTCCGGAGAAGCAGTGGAGCGCCGCGAACGGCGCGCTCGCCTACGGCTATTCCGCCACGGTCACGTACCAGACCAACCTCACCCACGCGGCCGACGCGGCGACGGCGGACCCCGAGAGCGCGCGCGACGTCAACCTCACCTACACCTTCGCGCCGCTCGGCGGCGAGGTGCTGTGCGCCACGAACGACGTCACGGAGGCCGACGAGGCCGCCTCCGCCGCCGTGCAGGCCGCCGTGCTCGAGAGCGTGGCGCGCGTGATCGGCTTCGGCGCGGTGCGCCTGCAGGAGTGCCTCTCCGGCATCACCGTGGCGGTGGCGACCACCGAGCCGGCCGCCGACACGGCGCTGGACGCGGCCGTCGACGCCGCGAACGCGACCGGACTCCACGAGAACTGCTACACGAACGGCCCCGCCACCTTCACCGCCCCGGCGGAGATCACGAACGAGACCGTCGGCGTGGTGTGGGGCTGCACGGGCTGGACGGCCACGAACCTCACCACCGGCGCCTCTCTCGGCGCGGGCGACGGCTGCACGGCCACCCTCGACCTCGCCGTCACGAACGCCTATGCGCTCACCTGGAACTACGAAACGAACGCCGTCTACATCGCCGTGCAGACCAACTGCCAGAATGGCGGCTCCGCGGAGGACGGCGACTTTGCGTGCGCGCCGGGTTCGGGCTGGTACGCCTTCGGCGAGCCCGTCACCTTCACGGCCTCGTGCACGGACGACTACCGATTCGAGGACTTCACGTTCGGGAACGGCGTGCAGATGGATGACAGCGTCGCCACGCTCGGCGCCATGAAGATTCTCGTGTGGCCGCAGCTGCCGACCACGCTGAACGCGACCTTCCGCAAGGAGAAGTCCGGAACGGGCGGGGCGACCGAAGAGGCGACCACGAACGTCACGCTCACGGCGACCTCGGTGTTCCTCGTGGGCGACGCCGTGCGCAGCGTGGGCGACGACGGCGCACCCGCCGCCGAGGAGGTGCCCGCCACCACCGTGTACAGCGCCTCCGACACGCGGCAGCTCGCCTCCGGCGAGTCCGACACCTTCACCGTCGCTCTGGCGTCGGATCTCGGCTACTGGGCGCAGATCGCGCCGACCGCGTTCACGAACGCCACGGGCCGCTGGGAGCTGCGCGGCTACGTCACGCGCGCCGTGACGGAGGCGGACACCGCGACCACGCTCGGCGACGAGGTCTGGCCGGGCAAGGCATTCACGCCCGCGGAAGGAGAGGCCGCGGACGTGGCGCTCACCTGGGTGTGGCGTCTCGCCGCGGACGACGCCGAGCCCGTGACGACGGAGTTCGACATCGCGTGGGACGACGCGCTCACCACCCTCACCGCGCGCGGCTACGCCACGAACCTCATCTCGCTCGCCGCGCTCGAGAGGGACGGCAAGACGATCGCCGACCTCACCGTGACCGTGCCCAACGGCTTCAAGGTGAAGCTCGCGACCGCGCGGGACGCGGCGACGGGCGAGGAGATGGTGCAGGCCACGCTCGAGGAGGACGAGGCGAAGCTCGTGCCCAAGGCCGTGGAGGGCGAGAGCGCGCCGCTCACGATCTTCCCGAACGCCGACGGCGCGATCACCGTCAAGGCCGCCGTCGCCAACGGCGTCAAGGGCTTCTGGTACGCGCTGCAGGCCGCGGACGACCTGGCCGGCGACTGGAGCGTGGTGAAGACCGGCTACGTGTTGGGCACGCCCGTGGCGCAGGCCACGGCGGACGACGCCACCGTGAACCTCTCGATCGACGTGGAGCCCACCGTGGCGCGGAAGTTCTACAAGCTGGTGGTCTCCCGCGAGAAGCCGGCAAATTAAAGATTAAAGATTAAACGTTAAACGTTAAAGATTAAACGTTAAAGATTAAAGATTAAAGATCAAAAAGTAAACGTTAAACGTTAAAAATGACCAACTCCGTTTTTCTTCATGACTCCGATTTAACTTTTAACCTTTAATCAACCTTCTAACTTTTAACTTTTAATTTTTAACTTTCAACTTTTTTCGCTTGTCAACTTGGGAACAAGAATGGTAAACTTTCATTCCGCTTCGTGCAAGAAGATGAAACAGTGGTTGGTTAAGAGCGTTGTGCCACTCATGTTGATGGTGGCGTTCGCAGTCCTGTGCGGCTGCGAGAAGAAGCCGGCCGACGGGCAGACGCCCGCCGGCGCGGCCAAGCCCGAGGTCTACACCTCGCGCATCCAGGATCCCGCCTACACCAACGCGCTGCGCACCGCGCGCGCGAAGCAGGACGACCAGGCCGCCGTGCAGGCGAAGCTCCGTCCCCAGCTGGAAGCCCTCATTGCGCGGGCGCGCGCGGCGCTGCCGAAGGACGCCACCGACGACCAGGTGCGCACCGAGCTTGAGAACAATCCCGCGAAGTATCCGGGCTGGAAGGCGCTCTCCGCCGCGCTCGTGAAGTCGAACGCGCGCCTCGAAGACGCCATGGCCAAGACCCGCGAAACCGTGCGCCGCCGCATCCTCCAGGAAGCCGCCGACCGCAAGGCCGTCGCCGAAGGCCGCGCAACCCCGAAGAAGCAGTGAAAGCGCAACCCCGACATCATCCCTCACGCGAACCCCTACCGCTAACCCCTACCGCTAACCCCTACCGCTAACCTTTAACCTTTAACTTTTAATTTTTAACTTTTAACTTCTGTAAGGACGAGGACAAAACATGAACACAGGAAAGATCTTTGGCGCCTTCTTGACCGCTCTCGCAGCGCTCACGTGCGTCCTTCCCCGCACCGCCTCCGCGGATGGCGACGTGCGGTCGATCGAGTTCTACGGCAACCCGAAGGGCGAAGTCGGCGTGGTCGACAACCTCGATAACCCGCTCGTGGCGGGCGACAAGGTGCAGTTCAAGATTCGCCTCTCCAATCGCGAGTGGGAAACCACGCTCGGCGACAACACCTACCTGAATCCCTGGATGATCAAGCCGCTCTATGGCACCGTGATCATCTCGAACGACTATCCGAAGGTGGGCGTGCGCGTGAGCGGCGGTCTCGACTACGCGGAGATCGTGGATGTCGTCACGCCTGAGGGCAACGCGGGGCTGTACCACACCGATCTCATCTGCCGCTACACGGTGAAGGCCGGCGACTTCGCCCTGCCGCTCCGGCTCGCCAATACCTCCGGCAAGGCCGCCGCGCTCGGCGCCGACCCTGCCGCCCCCTACGAAGTGCCCGCGCAGAGCGACTACTACCTCACGGCGCAGAACATCTGGGGCATCTTCCCGAAGAACCCGATCGACAACGCCTCCACGAACCGCCTCGAGTTCTACTTCGGCCCCCAGGATCTCCCCTACGCCAACGCGGCCGAATTCGCGGACGCCGAAGTGCGCGACTACGACCTCTCCAAGGCGAACATCCGCATCATGGCCGTGGATCTCGACAAGACCTACGCGGACGAGGACAACGGCGTGTGGCGCACCATCGCCGCCGGCACCACCAAGGCGACGCCCGCGCTGCCGCGCCTCTCGATTCCGGGCGGCGCCTCCAGCCGCCGCACCTACTACGTGTGGACGCAGGATCCGACCGTCGCCGACATCGACAAGGGAACGTCCACCACGTTCAAGGACGGCGTCACGCGCACCGTCGGCACCGTCAATGTTGAGGCGGGCGTCGAGACGGCGACCTTCGCCATCCGCGCCATGGCGAATCAGGTGGGCAAGACGACCGAAGTCTACATGGCCGACACGCCCACGAACATCTACAACGTCGCCGGAACGCTGCTGACGAACTTCACGGTGCGCACCATCACGGTCGTCACGCCGCCGCCGCCCTCGATTTCGGTTACGCTTAGCACGGATTCTGTTTCCGTATCCACAAACAGCAGCATCTCCGTGGCGGCGCTCGACGTGGAACTCTCCGAACCCTGGACGGAGGATGTCACGGTGCTCGTTACGCCTTCGCTCAAGAGTAATGATGATCCGTTTAAGTACATCGGAATGTCGACGGAACAGAGCGGTTCAGAGTTCTATGACCAACAGGTTAGAACGCTCACGGTGAAGGCCGGAGACACGAAGGCGAGCGAGGGGGCGGGAATGCTCCACATCTACGGTAACCGTGCAAACGGCGATACCGAGAAGGGCATCCGCTTCACGCCCACGATTGATGCCAACTCAGTGAACGCCGAAGCCGCCAAGGCGTTCTTCAAAGGTACGTTCACGCCAGCTTCGTTGATGTTGAATCACATCAATCCCGTCATCACTTCTCCAGCGGATGACACCGCGTATTCCAGCATTTCGGCAAGGGAGGATTTTTCAATTCCTCTTGTTGTGGCTGACGCGATGTGGCAGCTTCACGGAAAGACGGCGGATGACGGAAAGTACATTGTCTATGTCGATAAGGAAGGTTCGGGCTATGAAATGATTTCGAATCTTACGGCGAATGCTCGTGGCGAAATTGCCGTTACCTTGGCATATGATGCTGGTGGATCCTATACACCGCGACTTTATGTTGAGAATCAGGATGGGTATAGGTCTGGAGAACGGGCATACAAAGTGACGATCAACAAGGCCAAATCGGTGACCATGACGGTCTTCGATGCAGATGGCAATCCTCGTACGACGTTTGCCGAAGGCGAAAAGGCGAAGATCGGCTTTACATTTTCAGAGCCGTTTAAGGGAAATGATCCAAGCTATGTGTTCTTGAAGGCGAAAGATTCGAATTCCGTCAATCGTGTGGAGTGTGAAGCTTTCGAGGAG
>CAVEDG010000119.1:0-5342 GCA_963614205.1 bacterium
GCCGGAGGCTCAGCGGCAGGAGTTTCCGCCTGGGCGGGAGCAGGAGCGGCAGGAACAGGAGCCGGCGCGGGCGCAGGAGCAGCCGGCGCGGGCGCGACAGGAGCCGGCGTGGGCGCGGCGGCAACAGGCGCGGGCGCGGGAGCAGCGGGCGTGGGCGCGGGAGCGGGGACAGGCGCAGCGGCAGCAGGCGCGGGCGTCGGGGCCGCTGCGGCGGCCGCGGCGGCGCGGTTTTTCGGCGGGCGACCGCGGCGCTTCTTCACGGGCGGCGGCACCTCGCCCACGACGGGCGCTCCGGCGGCCGTAAACAAATCGGGCGTGGCAAGGGCCTCGGCGGCCTTCTTCGCAGCGCGCGCGGCGCGCGCCTCTTCCTTGTCCTGCAGGGCCTTCGCCGTCTGTTCCGGCAAATCGGCCGGCGACCAGGCCACCTGCGGCGTGGCAGTGTCTTCAGTGTTCATGCTGTGCTCTTTCCTGAAGCCAGGCGGCCAGGCGCCGGGCTTCGCTTCTGAGATGTTCTTCCGTGGAATCGTTGACGACGACGAAATCGGCTCGGGCGGCCTTCTCGGCCGCGGGCATTTGCGCCGCCAGCCTTGCCTCCGCGTGGACCCGCGAATAGCCTCGCGTCTCCATCATCCGCCGGATTTGAACCTCCGTCGGGGAAACAAGTGCCACTATTGTATCATAATCCGCGTCAAAATGCGACTCAAAAAGCAAGGGCACGACGACAATGGGAATCTGAGCGCTCCCCTTCTCCTGCGCGAACGCCCGCAGACGCGCGCGCACGAGGGGGAAGAGAATCGCCTCAAGGGCGCGGCGCCGGGCGGGGTCGGCGAA
Organism: bacterium; assembly: GCA_963614205.1. Classification (GTDB taxonomy): domain Bacteria; phylum Verrucomicrobiota; class Kiritimatiellia; order RFP12; family UBA1067; genus RUG572. Next base: position 832 of record CAVEDG010000119.1, read on the forward strand.
GACGATCCCGGCGAGGCGCGCGCGGTCGATCGCCCCGTCGGGCGCAAGCACGGCGCGGCCGAAACGCGCCACGAGGGCGGGCACGGCCGCGCCGCCCGCGCCCTCCAGCTCGTGCACCACGTCGTCCGCGTCAAGGAGGCGAAACCCCAGGTCGCGCAGAAAGGCGGAGAACAGCGTCTTGCCGCAGGCAATGCCACCGGTGAGGGCGATCGTCATAAATCTCTGCGCGCGCGTCCCCTACCGCACCATGATCACCGTGGCGGAACCGAGCGCCTGGCACACGAAGTCGCCGTCGTCCGTCACGAGGAAGCGCACCTTGATGGACGCGGCGGCGTTCGAGGCCCGCCACGCCGCAAGGGCATCTTCGCTCGCCGTCACCGAGGCGCCGTGCGCGATCACCCACGTGCCCACCGACTTCGCGGTCGGCAGCGTGACCGTGCCGCCGCCCGTCACCGTCACGCGCCCCGCCGTGGAGACGAGCGGCCCGTGGTTCTCCGCCGTGACCGCGACCGACACGCCCGCCGGAATCTCCACGTCGCCGGGATAGGCGACCTGCTTCGTGCCGTCGATCGCCGAAGCGCGGAACGTGGCCGCAAGCCCCGCCACGCCGTCGGGCAGCGCGAGCGCACCGCCCGCCATGTCGAAGACGCCCGTGAAGCCCGTGGGCGTCCGCACAAGCGTGAGCGCCGCGCCGTCGGCCACGCGCAGCGTGCCGTCGCCCGTGAGCGCACCCTCCAGCGTGGTCGTGCCCGTCACGGTGACGCGACCGCTCTCGAGCGCCAGCGCGCCCGCGCCCGCGAACGTGCCGACCGTCTCGTCCGACCCCGCCACCTGCAGCGTGGCGCCGGCGGCGATCTCCACCGCCGCATCCGCGGGCAGCACGCCGCGGCCGCGCGCCATGTCCTCGCGCATGATCGCCAGCACCTCCGCGCTCGTGAGCGCCGTGTTGTAGAAGCGCACCTCGTCGATCGCGCCGTGGAAGCAGCTGTCCTTGTCCAGACGCCCGCCGAGCATGAGGTCGAAGCCCTTGAGGTCGCGCAACGGGATGTTGTCGCCCACTTTGCTCAGATCCGTCTCCAGCCGGCCGTCCACGTAGGCCAGCAGGCCGACGCGCGGATCGTAGACGCGCGCGTAGTGGTGCCACCGCAGCGCGGCGTCGCCGTCATGCAGACCCGGCAGCCGGTTCTGCGAGCAGAGGTTGATGCTCGTGTTGCCGTCCTCCTTTGAGAGCGCGTCGCGCGTACTGGCAAACGTGTACGCCGCGTCATACCAGTAGCCGAACAGATAGCCGACCTTGTTCGACATTCCCAACGTGAGGAAGTAGGGATTCAGGAACGAACTATCGGAGCCGTTCCGCGTATCGGTCGAGGAGGTCTGCACCCACATCGAGAACGAAAACGGCTGATTGCCGCCGCCCGTGCAGAGCGTGCCGTCCGTCGTGCGCAGCCACCCGCCCCTGTCGCCCTCGCACTCCGCAGGGAACTGCACGGCGTAACCGCCCAGCGGTGAGGCCACGCGCGTGAGCGAAGCCTTCGCCGTCGTCCCCACCGCCGTGAGCGGATGCGCGCCCATCGTGTCGCGGCCGATGTCGTCCGCATCCTCGAATGACCAGTGCGCGGCGGGCGTGGGCAGCGTCGCCGCCGGCTCGGCGCCGCGCGCCACCGCGAGCGGCTCCTGGTTCGCCGCGAGCCGCGCGATCGCCTCCGCATCGAGCGCCGCCGTGTAGACGCGCACGTCGTCCAGACGCCCCTTGAACAGACGGTTGGCCTTTCCGACCGTCCACCAGTCCACATCGAGCTGCACGCCCAGATGCAGCGCCTTGCGCGTAGAGAAGTTCAATGTCGCGCCAGTTTTGGTCTTCTCCCACACGAGCTTGCCATCGCAGTAGACGCGGAACGTGTTACCGCTGTGCGTCGCCGCATAGTGGTGCCACGCGCCCGAGGGTGCGCTGATTCCAGAGGTGATGTCCGTGAAGTCGAAGGTGTCGCCCCAGTGCGACAGCACAAGCGAACCCGCCGACATCGCGTTGAAGCGGAAGACGAGCTCCCTGAAAGGTTGCTGTTCGCCCAGCGAGAGGAACGTACCCTGCGCCTTGCAGTCCGCGTCCGGCTTCGCCCACACGCTGACCGTGTAGTCGGCATTGCCGGTGAAGGCGGTGCGTGTCGCCGAGCGATACATGATCTGGTCTGCCGCGCCGGAGAAGACGGCGACGTGGGATTTCCGCTCGTCGTCCCAGGCGCGCGTGACGCCCCGCACGATCTCGAAGTTGCAGCGTTCGGGCCCGGAGTCCACCGTGAGGGACTCCTCGAAGTCGTAGTGCACGTAGAGCGGCAGCGCGGTGCGCGCGCTTTCGAGGCGCAGCGTGCCGTCCTGCACGTGGGTCGTGCCGTTGACGCGGCCGCCGAGCGTGAGCGCGTCCGCGCCCGCCTTGACGACGTCCGTCGCGCCGGAGACCTCGGCGTCGTAGCGGCCCGGTCCCTTCAGCGTGAGCGTGCCGCCGCGCGGCAGCACGAAGCCGCCGCGCTGGGCGCCGCCCAGCACGTTCGTGACCGTGATCTCCGCGCCGGGAGCGAGCGCGATCTCGCCGTTGTACTTCGTGCGCAGACGCAGACCCTCGGGCAGCGTGGGCGCCGCCTCGTCCAGCGCGGGCCGCCCCGCCTGCGCGGGCAGGTCGAGCCCCGCGTAGAGCCGCGCCGCGCCGACCGCGCCCACGGCGAACGGATACACGCACACATCGTCGATGTCGCCATTGAAGCAGCGCGGATAAGAGCCCATCTCGCCGGGCGGATAGCTGCCGATCGTGAAGCGCGATGAATCAGGAAGTTTCATGCGGAAGGCGCCCAAACGTTCCTGCACCTTCGCGTCGCCGTCAATCCAAAGCGTGACGCGGCTGCCCGCGCGCGTGACCACGTAGTGGTGCCACGCCGTCGGCGCCGCCGGAGCCGTCAGGTTCGTGAAATCGCCCGGAATGCCCCAGTGGCCGATGAGCAGATTCGCGCACGTCGCATCGCCGAAGCGGAACTGCATCATCTTGCAGGGGAACGCCCCATCGCCGATCGTGCAGAGCGTCGGCCAGTTGTTCGCCGCGGGCGTCTGCGCGACCTTCGCCCAGAGGCTCACCGTGTAGTCCGCATCGCCGCTCAGCAGGCCGCTGTCCGGCGCCGTCGCGGTGAGGCCGCTCGTGCTTCCGTCGAAGCGCGCGACCCAGGACTGCCGTTCCTCGTCCCACACGCGCGTCACCGTACCGAACATCGTGAGCGCGCGGTTCTGGCCGGAATCGTCCGTGAGGAGACCCGTCTCGAAGGTGTAGCGGCCATAGGGCGCGGCGCGGCCCGTGGCGGTGTCGAGGCGCAGACGGCCCGCCGTGGCGCCGTATTCGACCGTCGTGACGGGATTCGTGACCACGAGGTCGCGCACGGCGGCCGTCACGCGCCCCTCGCCCGTCACGCCCGCGTCGAGCGCCGAGGCCTCCGTGAAGCCGAGCACGAGCTCGCGCCCGCCGAGATCCACGGTCGTGTCGTTCTCCACGGTGAGCGTGCCCATGCGCACAGGATCCGCCGCAAGCGTGAATGCGCCCGCATCCGTCACGCGCACGTCCGTCTGCGCGAACGCGTTGACGTCGCTCGCCACGAGCGCGCCCTCGGCGACGGTGAACTGGGCGCGGTCCTTGTCACGCCGCGCGAACTGCTGCACCTTCAGCGTACCGTCGCCGGTCTTGCGAAAACGCTGGTACGAGGAGATCGGGGTGAAGTTGGCGCTCCACTCGTAATCATGGCCTGCGAGCGTCAACGCACCACCCGTAACGTGAAGTGGCGTGTAGCCCAGTTCGGACGCCGGATACAGATAGCCCATTGCCCCCCAGGGCACATGGAGACTCCACTCCGGCGTGACCTCCGCCGTTGTCTCGCCGGCAGGCCCCACGTCGAAGCCCCCGCTATACGGACTGCCCCACACACTGTCCCCCGCGGACGCGAGTGTCACGGTCGCGCCGTCGTCGAGGCGGAAGCGCGAGACGGCGTTGTTCGTGATCGCGCCGTCCTGCCAGTTCACGTACGCGCCGGCGTTGTTCGTGGCAAACCACGTGCCGCCCGCCGCCGTGATCCACACGTTCGTCCACGTCGCCGGCTCGCCCGCCGGCGTCTCGGGCTCGGTCGTCTCGCCGCCCGTTTCGGGCGTTTCCGTTTCCGGATTCGTCGTCTCGTCGCCCGTCGCGCACAGCGTGCACGCCAGCGCCAGCGTCCCCAGAAGACGCGCGATGTCGTTCGTTCGTGTCGTCATGACCAACCTTTCACTTAACAGCCGTTTCGTTTGCAGCCCGCCGCGTCCCCCGCGCACACGCGCAGACGCTCGACAGACCCCTGAACACCGCAAAGTTTACACAATCTTCTGCGAAAACGCAAGCAAAAGTTATAAATGCATATAATTTGCGCCCCCCCCCCTGATTTGGCATAATTATGGTGGTAATTTCAAAACCTCCCGAATCTGCGGCGGGCGGTGGAACGCCCGCCCTA
>CAVEDG010000119.1:5395-5934 GCA_963614205.1 bacterium
TGGTAGGGTCGGCGTTCCACCGCCGACCGCGACAGGGTTTTGAAATTACCACTGTGTTCTCCCATTACTTACCGGCTTGCCTTTGGGGCGCAAAACTGGTATACTGGTGCAATTCATTTTCCATCAATAGGAGTTCAACATGTCAGGTCATAGCCACTGGGCGACAATCAAGCGCGCGAAAGGCGCGGCAGATGCGAAGAAGGGCAAGGTCTTCTCGAAGCTGGGCAAGGAAATCACCATCGTCGTGAAGGCCAAGGGCGGCGATCCGAACACCAACCCCACCCTCCGCACGCTCATCGCGAAGGCGAAGGCCGCGCAGATGCCGAACGACAACATCGACCGCGCGATCAAGAAGGGCACGGGCGAACTCGAGTCCGCCGCGCTCGTCGATGCGCAGTACGAGGGCATCAAGGGCGCCGTCGCGATCGTCGTCACCGTGCTTACCGACAACAAGAACCGCGCCGCCGCCGAAGTCGGCAACGTGTTCAAGAAGAACGGCATCGAGCTCGCCAAGCCCGGCAGCGCGTCCCGCCTCTTCG
>CAVEDG010000120.1:0-5893 GCA_963614205.1 bacterium
AGGGCGTGCCGTGTACGCTCCACTTCGTGAACAACATCGTGCTCGTGCGCGAAGGCCCGCTGACGTCGGCCGGCGTGTGCAACGTGGGCGGCATCTGGGCGAACAACCTCTGGTGGGACGTCTCGGGCAAGCCGAAGTTCGTGGGCGAGAAGTACGACTGGGCCGGCTGGGCGGCGTGCGGCAAGGAGACGGGCGGCGTCTACGCCGACCCGCAGTTCGAAAACGCCGCGGCCTACGACTTCCGCCTCAAGCCCACCTCGCCCGCGCTCACGCTCGGCTTCAAGCCGTGGGACATGACGGCCGCCGGCCCGCGGAAGTGACGCAACGGAACACGAAAGGGATGACAACCATGAAACACCTGGCTCTCGGAGTCCTCGCGGCGCTGCTCGCAACGGGCTGCGCCACGGAACGCTACATGACGGACGCGCGGCATCCGGAGATCGCGCTCACGGCGGATGGCGGCGTGACGTATCGCGGCACGTTCGTGGATCCGGAGGATCTGCCGGGCCTGCTGAAGGATTCGGGACTCGACCGGCACGACACGATCAACATCTACTGCCCGGACAACGTGCGCGACTGGCGTCTGCAGCGGCGCGTGATGGGCATTCTCTCGCGCAACGGCTTCACGCGTCCCGTGCTTGTGGGCGAGCGCCGCGCCACTTCGGAATCGCGCCCGAAGAAGAAGCGGTCGGCCGATGAACGGAAATAAAGAACCCCGAGTTGCCGTAGCACAGAATCCCTGGAACCTCATGATCCAAGTGGGCGCCCCCACGCACGGCACACGTGCCGTGCGCTTTAGGCTCCCTTCAAAAAATGAAGGTCAGAGAAATAATCTGCCAAGTCCGCGTGCAACCCAGGGCCCACGTCGTTCAAATCAATTGTCGCGGACGTCGACGCCGAGCGAGGTCTTGAGGGCCTCCACGATCTTCGCGAACGCGCGGTTCACCTCGTCATCCGTCAGCGTGCGGTCGACCGACCGGAACGCGAGCGAATAGGCGAAGGAACGCCGCCCCTTGCCGATGTCCTTGGAAGTAAAGATATCAAAAAGCGTGATGGACGTCAACTCCGGCGGCGCAGCCTTGCGGATGCACGTCTCCACCGCCTCGTAGGTGACGTCGCCGCCGGCCACGAACGCGATGTCGCGCTTGACCATCGGGAACGCCGGCACGGGCGCGAGCTTGCCCACCGCGTCGAAGCGGCGCAGCAGCGGTTCGAGGTCGAGTTCCGCCAGCGCCATCTGCGTGGTGAGGCGGAACGGGTGGCGCAGTTTCGCGGAGAGCACGCCCATTACGCCCAGCGGCCGCCCGTAGGCGCGCACCTCCAGCGCCGCCGCGAAGGCCGGGTGCTCCGCCGCGCGGAACTCGAGCCGCGCCACGTGCAGCGTCTCGCCCAGGCGCAGAATCGCGCCCTTCATCCAGAGCAGCGCCTCCTCCACCGTCACCGCGCGCCGCGCGTCGAGCACGCCGCGCCCGATCGGACCCGCGAAGCCCAGCGCGAGACGCTCGGCCTCGAACGGCTTCCCCTCGGCGCTGCGGCCGAACACGCGGCCGATCTCGAAGAGCGACGCGCGCTCCACCTGATGCGTCGCGTTGCGGCCCAGCGAGGCCATCAGCTGCGGCAGCAGCGAATCGCGCAGCACGCCGTACTCGGCGCTCACCGGATCCGGCAGCGCCAGACGACGCGCCCGAACGTCCGCGCGCGGATCGAACTGGTCGAGCTCGCCCGCGGAAAGGAACGAATAGTGCATCGCCTCCGTGAAGCCCAGCGAAAGACACGTGGCGCGCACCTTCTCCTTCGCGCGGAACGGCGCGTCCGACAGCGGCGAGACGCTCGGCGCGGACGGCATCGTGTCCGGAATGTTGTCGAGGCCGTAGAGGCGCGCGACCTCCTCCACGAGGTCCGCCTCCACGGAAAGATCCCAGCGCCAGCTCGGAATGCCGAACGTGGCGGACGCCTTCTCCGCATACGGACCCGCCTCGCGCGGTGTGAGGCCGAGGCGCGCGAGAAGCGCGACCATCGCGTCGTTCTCGATCGGGCAGCCGATCAGGCGGCGCGCCCGGGCGAAGTCGAGCGACACGTCCGCGTTCAGCGGCTGCGCGCGGTTGTCCACATCCACCACGCCCTTGGCGATCACGGCGGCGCCGTACTGCTGCAGCAGGTGGCAGGCGCGGCGGCTTGCCCAGTCGGCGAGATCCTTGTCCACGCCGCGGATGTAGCGGTAGCTCGCCTCGGTGGCGAGATTGAGCTTCGTGGCCGTGCGCTTCGTGGACTCGGGCTGGAAGAGGGCGCTCTCGATGAGCACGCGGTTCGTGCCCGCGGCGATCTCGCTGCCCTCGCCGCCCATCACGCCCGCAACGGCGCTCGGCTTCTCGGCGTCGCCAATCACGAGCATCTGGTCGTCGAGCGTGCGCATCACGCCGTCGAGCGTCTTGATCGTCTCGCCCGGCGCCGCATCGCGCACCACGATCTTGCGACCCGCCAGCGTCGTGTAGTCGAAGGCGTGCAGCGGCTGACCGCATTCGAGCATCACATAGTTCGTGACGTCCACGAGCAGCCCGAGCGAACGGACGCCGCACGCTTCCAGGCGCTTCGCCATGAACGCGGGCGACGGGCCGTCCGTGACCTGCGTGACGACGCGCGCCGTGTAGCGCGGGCACCGCGCGGGCGAGCGCACCTCCACGGCGATCTCGGCGTTGACGTCCACGTCGCTTTCGGTGAACTCGACGGCCGGCATCTTCATCGGGCGGTCGAGCACCGCGCTGAACTCGCGGGCGAGCCCCATCACGCTCAGCGCGTCCGGCCGGTTCCAGGTCACCTCGATCTCGAACACGGTCTCGGGCTTTTCGCCGCCCAGCACGTCGCGCGCGAACGCGCCCGTCGGCGTCTCCGCCGGGAGTTCGATGATGCCCTCGTGCGTGCCGCCCGGCAGTGCGAGTTCCTTCGAACTGCACAGCATGCCGAGCGACTCCACGCCGCGCAGCTTGCCCTTCTTGATCTTGAAGCCGCCTTCCGGCACCACCGCGCCGATCTTCGCGAGCACGCTCTTGAGGCCAGCGCGGCAGTTCGGCGCGCCGCACACGACCTGCACCGTCGTCGTGCCGTCCGTCACCGTGGTCTTGTGCAGATGCGTGCCCTCGATGAGCTCGCACGTAAGCACTTCGCCAACGACGAAGAAGTCGCTCAGCGGCGCCGGGCCGCTCGTCTCGATCGCCTCGACCTGCAGGCCGCTGCGCGTCAGGCGTTCGGCCAGCTCCGGCGCAGGGATGTCGGAGATGTCGATGAATTCATTCAGCCAGGAAAGAGGAAGTCTCATGGAAGAGAGTTAAAAGTTAAAAGTTAAAAGTTAAAAGTTAAAGGTTGATGGTTAATGGTTAAAGGGCAGAAGGTGCAGACGGAGCGGGGGCTTCGGGTTCGGCAGGCTTCTCTTCCGTCGGCTTCGCTTCGGGAGTGGGGGCAGGTGCCTCGGGAGTGGGGGCAGGTGCCTCGGGTGCAGGGGCTTCCGGCTTTTCGGCGGCGGGCTTGGCGTCCTTCTTGGGGCGCTGCGGATTCCAGCGCGGGTGGTCGGCGGGCGGCACGAGACCGCCACCGTTGGCGTAGCACACGATGTGGCCCTTTTCGAGCAGCCACATGATGTGCGCCTTGGCGTTCGCCGTCTTCGCGGCGTCGCCCGCGCCAAGGGCGGTGACGACGGCGGCCGGATTCTCGCCCGGATGCGCCTCCACGTAGTGCACGAGCTCCACGAGTTCGGAAATCGCGTGGGCCGTGTCGAGCGGCGTGGGCTTCACGGACGTGACAAACTCCGGGCCGCGCGGATCGTTGGCGCGGAAGAACTGCAGCTTGCGGTGGTGGAACGCGCCGCGCAGCGCGTAGACGAGCGACGCGGGGAAGCGCTTCTCCTTCGCGAGCGCATCGCGGCACGCGAACAGGAACGAACGGTTCGTCGACTTGAGCGCCATCTCCGCCGAGAGGTCGACCGACTTGGGCGAGGAGAGGAGCGACGGCGCGATCGTGCGGCGGAACTCAAGCTCGGCGGCCTCGCGCTCGAGCGCGGGCGCAACGGGCGCTTCGGCGACAGGCGCGGCCTCGGCGGCACCCTCGGCGGCCGGCTCGGCCTTCGCGGCGGCCTCCTGCGCGGGCGTACCCTTGAGGCGGAAAATCGTCTTCGTGGTCGCCGACGCGCGCCAGGCCTCGACGGCCTCGGCGTCACGCACCATCTCGATGTGCGCGCGATACGCCTCTTCGCTCATGTTCGGATAGCGCGTACGCACCATTTCGCGCACGCGGGCGTCGAAGCCGTGCAGGTTCGGCGGCCCGAGCAGCACGCCCGAGAGACCGCACTTCGCCACGCACGTGAACGCGCCCTTCGGCGCCTCGCACGTGACGTCCTCGCGCACGTAGTAGTCGCCCAGATGCGCCGCGACCACATGCGCCATCAGCTCGTCTTCGGAGAAGGCCACGAAGCCGCACGCCTTGCACTGGTGGAAGACGATCGGCTCGGCGGCGTCCTTCTTCGGCGTCACGCGCAGCACGCACGCTTCGGGATGGTCGAGGAAGAAGTGCGCCAGCTGCTTGATCGGATACGCCATGAACGGCGCGGCCTGAATGCGGCGCATGAAGTCGCCCAGCTGCTTCTGACCCGGCAGAATGCGCACGTCCACCGCCATCGCCGGCACGAAGTCGCGGCGCGGGCCGCGGTCGCCGCCACGCGGACGGTCATCCCGACGCGGGCCCCGGTCGTCACGGCGCGGGCCGCGGTCGCCGCCCTGGCCGAAGCGCGGACGGTCATCCCGACGAGGACCGCGATCGTCACGCCGCGGGCCGCGGTCGCCGCCGCCAAAGCGCGGACGCGCCTCGCGGGCGTCGTCGCGCGCTTCGAACCGCGTGAACTTCGCCGCGTCGTCCCGCTTGCCCTTCGCCCACTCGGGTGTGAAGTCGAACGATCCCAGGGCGCTCAGGTCAAGCGCCTCGGACTGCTTTTCGTTGTTTTCGTCAGCCATTTCTTCTGCCTCTCGGGAATCCCGTCAAAATGCAAGCGCACATTATCGCCTATTTTTGCGCTTTTGTCAATGCCGGCAGGCGCGCCTCGCACGCGCGCTGCTCGGCCACCAGGCGCTTGTAGTCGGCATCGTCCTCCAGCCGACGCAGCTCGCCCGCGTGCGCGTCCTTCCATGCGCGGTGCGCCTTGTTGGCCTCCGCGGCCTCTTCGCGCAGACGCGCGAACTCGAACATCCACTCCTGCCGTTCCGGCAGCGTCAGATTCTTCACGTTGAGCCGCGCATAGTCGGCCTTCTTCGCGCGGAACGCGCGCGTGGCCTCCACGGCGCGCATGAAATAGGGGCTCTTCGCGCCGTTCTCGCGCAGCAGCGCCACGCGGCGGCGCTCAATCTCCTGCTCGCATTCCCGGTAGCGGCGCAGCGCCTCGCGCTGATCCGGCGTGAGCGCGGCGCTCTCAAGCTCCTCGAGCGTCAACGCGCTGTCTTCGCCAGTGTCCGCAGTCCATGCGATCTCGTCCGGCGTCTCCGCGTCCTCCGCGCGCAGCCGGTCGACGTGACGCGCGAAGTCGTCGCCCATGTCCCGCAGGGTGGCGGGAAGGTGCGCGGCCAGCGCGGCGCCGTTGCGCACGGCGAACACGCCGCCCGCCGTGATTGCGGCCAGCACGATCAACAGCACGGGGAGAGCGTCCCACCACCGGCGCGAACGCCGCTCTCCGGCGTGTCGAAGCGCCCCGTGACGGACGATGATCCGTCGCGGGGCGCCCTGCGTATCCTGTCTATCGGATGCGTTCATGTGACCTTGGGCGAACCCTTGGCCTACTTCTTCATGGCCTCTTCGACGGCCACGGCCACCGCGACGGTCGCGCCGACCATCGGGTTGTTGCCCATGCCGATGAGGC
>CAVEDG010000121.1:0-5879 GCA_963614205.1 bacterium
ACGCTGCGGTGGGATCCCGTGAAGCACCTCTTCACGAACGGCGTGGCCGCGAACAAAATGCTGCGCCAGCCGCGCGTGGGCAAGTGGTAAGGACGAGGAGGCGAAAACGCGATGAAGTACATCACCTACGTGGGCAGCTACACGGGGCCGCAGCATCCGGAGGGCATCCATGTGCTCGAAACCGACGCCGAGACGGGCGACTTCCACGTCGTCAACGTGATCGACACCGTGCCGCAGCCCACCTACATGGCGCTGAACAAGGCGGGCACGCGCCTCTACACGACCGTGGCGCGCGCGGCCTTCGGCCCGAACGGGCGCAACGGCGGCGTGACGGCGTTCACGCTGAACGCCACGGGCGAGCGGCTTGAGCTGATCAACGAGATTCCCACGGGCTGGACGGCGCCGTGCTACGTGGCGCTCGACCCGGCGGAGAAGACGCTCGTCTACGCCGAGTACTCGTGCGGCACGGCGGGCTATGCGGAGCTGGGCGCGGACGGCGCGCTCGACCCGCGCTGCGCCGGCGCGGCCGGCACGGTCAATCCGCTCTGCCAGGTGCGCCACGCGGGCAAGGGCCCCAATCAGCCGCGCCAGGACGCGGCGCACGCCCACTGCTCGATCGTCACGCCCGACGGCAAGTTCCTGCTCGTCGTGGACCTCACGCTCGACAAGGTGGTGGCCTACGACTTCGCGCACCGCGCGCAGGGGCTCAAGGCCGTGCCCGCCGCGACGATCGACACGGGCACGATCGCGCCCGGCGCGGGCCCGCGCCACATCGTCTTCCATCCGAACGGGAAGTTCGCGTTCGTGATCTTCGAGCTGCTCAACCGCGTGGCGAGCTACCGCTACACGGGCGAAGGCTTCGAGTTCATCGAGATCCACGAGCTGCTGAACAAGGGCGACGTGGGCTTCTCGAAGGCCGCGGCCATCAAGATCTCGGAGGACGGCCGGCAGGTGTTCTGCTCGAACCGCGGCCACGACTCGATCACCGTGTTCAACCTCGACCCCGAGACCGGGCGCCTCTCGTACCTGAACAACGCCCGACTGGGCGGCCAGTTCCCGCGCGACTTCGCGTTCGTGCCCGGCGGGAAGTTCTGCCTCGCGGGGCTCAAGGAAAGCTGGCGCCTGGCGAGCTACGCCTACGACGCGGCCAAGGGCACGTTCACGCGCGTGGCGTCCATGGAAGGCGTCTACCGGCCGCTCTTCTTCGCGTTCCGGAAGGCGTGATGGCGGCGGACGTCACGCAGCGCTATCGCCTCGTGCTGGCCTATGACGGCACGGCGTACTCCGGCTACCAGCTGCAGGAGAACGGACCCTCCGTGCAGCGGAAGCTGGAGGAGGCGCTCGCCTACGTGAACCGCGCGCCCGTGCGCGTGTTCGGCTGCAGCCGCACGGACGCGGGCGTGCACGCGCGCGCCTTCTGCGCCCACTGCGACCTCGCGGTGCCCATTCCGCCGGCGAACCTCGTGCGCGCGATGAACGCGCAGCTGCCGAACGACATCCGCGTGCTGCGGGCCGCCATCGCGCGGCCCGACTTCAACGCGCGCAACGACGCGAAGGGCAAGGAGTACCGCTACTTCCTCTACCAGGCGGACATCCTGCCGCCGCATCTGGCGCCGTTCTGGGCGTTTTGCCACCGGCCGCTCGACCTCGCCGCGATGCAGGAGGCGGCGCGGCGCTTCGTGGGGCGCCACGACTTCGTGGCGTTCGCGGCCAATCCGCACCGCGACCTCGAGACGACGGTGCGCACGATCTTCGACTTCACCGTGCGCCGCGCCGGGCCGCGCATCACCTTCAGCGTGAAGGGCGACGGCTTCCTCTACAAGCAGGTGCGCTCGATGGTGGGCTTCCTGCTGCGCGTGGGCAAGGGCGGCGAGAGGCCCGAGGCCGTGACGGAGCTGCTCGAGGCGGCCGCGCCGCGCACCGCCCGCGTGGAGACCGCGCCCGGCCGCGGACTCTTTCTCTGGAAGGTGTGGTACTGAGCGCGGCCATGGCGGACAAGACTCCAGAGAGGTCGCCCGACGACCTTGCGCTGTTCATGGACGACCCGGACTGGGCGCGCTTCCTGCCCGACGTGCCGCAGGGCGGGCCCAAGTGCCGACTGCCCGCGCACGGCGACTGCACGCCGCTCGACGTCGCGCGCATCGCCACGCATCTGCGCGCGGGCGGCACGCTCGGCGCGATGGCGGGCTACGAGGAGCGGCCGGGCCAGATCGACATGGCGGGCGCGGTGACGCGGGCGTTCAACGCGCGCGAGCACCTCATGGTCGAGGCGGGCACGGGCGTGGGCAAGTCGCTCGCGTATCTGCTGCCCGCCGTGCACTGGAGCGTCACGAACGACACGCCCGTGATCCTCTCCACCGCCACGCGCAACCTGCAGAGCCAGCTCATCGCGCACGACCTGCCGCGCGCCGCGCGCACGCTCGGGCCCGATGCGCCCAAGTTCCGCGCCACGCTGCTCAAGGGCCGCGCCAACTACCTCTGCCTGCGCATGCTGGGCGACTACATGCAGGGCGGCTACTGGACCCTCGCGGAGGACGAACGCGAGGCCTTCGCGCATCTCGTCGCGTGGCTGCACCGCACCAGGGACGGCGACCTCGACGACCTCGGCGACGAGAACCTGCGCCCGCATCTCGCCTGTCCGCCGGAGGACTGCCTCGGGCGCGCGTGCCCCTATCGCCAGAAGTGCTTCGTGACGCGGGCGCGCGAACTCGCCCTGCGCGCGCACGTGGTGGTGGTGAACCACGCGCTCGTGCTCGCCGAGGCGGCGAACCCGGGCGCGGGCATCCTGCCCGCGTACGGCAGGCTCGTCTTCGACGAGGCGCACAACCTCGAGGACATCGCCACGGACTTCTTCTCGTACGAGCTTTCGCGCCCGGCGCTGCAGCAGCTGCTGCGCAAGGTCGCGCGCACGACCACGTCGCGGCGCGGGCCGGGGCGGCCGCGCGGCCTGCTCGGCACGATCGAGCGCATGCTTCAGCGCGGCACGTTCCACGCGGTCGAGGACGCGGAGGAGATCCGCGAGCTGCTCTCGCGCGCCCACGTGCAGCTCGCGTTCGTGCAGAAGGAGGGCGAGGCGCTCTTCGAGGTCGTCAAGCGCCTCTTCGCGCCCGATCCGAAGGCGTCGATCCTGCGCGTGCGGCGCGTGCCCGCGGCGGGCGGCCCGCTGACGGCGGCGCCCGCGGTGGCGAACGGCACGGCGACGGTGCCGCTCAAGCGGCAGTACTCGCGCGGCACGGGGCTCTTCGCCGACTACACGGCGCTGCAGTGGAACGAGGCCGATCTCGTGGAGGTCGGCACGCGTTTCGAGGCGGCGCTCGCGCGGCTGCAGGAGATCCTCGCGGAGTTCACGCGCCTCTTCCAGCAGATGTCCGAGGCCGAGGGCGGGCTCTCCTACGGCGACGTGATCGCCCAGGCGCAGACGCTCGCCGGGTCGCTGACGGCGTTTCTCTTCGAGAGCAAGTTCGTGCTCGCCTCGAGCGATCCCGCGCGCGTCTACTGGGTGGAGCGCTGCACGTTCATGGCGCGGCGCGGGCGCGCGAAGGCCAAGCCGCAGGACTACGTGCGCATGGTCGCGGCGCCGCTCTCCGTGGCGGAGGAGATGAAGCGCGACTTCTACGACGCGAAGGACACCGTGGTGCTCTGCTCGGCGACGCTGCGCGCGGGCGACCGCTTCGACTACATGGCGCGCAAGCTCGGCGTGGCGCTGCTCGACCCGGCGCGCGTGAAGACGCTCGTGGCGGCCTCGCCGTTCGACTACTTCCGCCAGACGCTCGCGCTCGCGGCGGACTTCCTGCCCGACGTCGCGTCGCGGCCGGGCGACTACGCGGTGGCGCTGGCGGAGCTGCTGCGCCCGCTCTTCGCGCTCACGCGCGGGCGCGGGCTCGTGCTCTTCACGGCCTACGAGATGATGCGCGCCGTGGCCGACCGCGCGCGCGCGGCGTTCGAGGCGGAGGGCGTCACGCTGCTCGTGCAGGGCGAGGGCGTCTCGCGCGAGGCGATGGTCGCGGCGCTGAAGCGCGCGGAAGGGGAGGACCGGCCCGTGGTGCTCTTCGGCGCGCAGAGCTTCTGGGAGGGCGTGGACGTGCCGGGCGCGGCACTGAGCTGCGTGGTGCTTGCGCGTCTGCCGTTCCCGCAGGCGGGCGAACCCATCGTCGAGGCGCGGTGCGACCGCATCAAGGAGGAGGGCGGCAGCGCGTTCCGCGACTACATGCTGCCCGAGGCGCAGCTGCGCTTCCGCCAGGGCTTCGGCCGCCTCGTGCGCACGAAGCGCGACCGCGGCGTGGTCGTCTTCACCGATCCGCGCCTCGTCACGAAGAACTACGGCGCGCTCTTCCGCAAGACGATCCCCGCGTCCGTCCACACCGTCTCCGCCGCCGACGACCTTCTGGCGCGCGCTCGAGCCTTCTTGACGGATGCGGCTCAAATGTGATAGACTAACGGCGTTGAAGCACAGGACTGCTTCTTCCACACACAACCAACAATGAGGGAAACGGACATGCAGATCAAGGTTCTGACGGTCGCGGCGCTGGTCGCGGCGGGTATGGTCATGACGGCGGCGGCGGAGTCGACGTCGTGCATCACGGGGTATCCGACGGGTTATACGTCCGTCGAGCAGATCTCGAAGGCGGATTCGGTCTCCGGCGAATCGGAGGGCGCGGCGCTCGTCACGGGCACGCTCTCCGAGTCCAAGGTCTCGGATCAGAAGCTCGACATCCGCGACTACACGTGGGACGAGAGCGAGGGCATCGACCTGCTCTCGACCGCGTTCAAGGCGCTGTGGATCATCGTGCGGTAAAGCGCGACTTGTGAAACCCCTTAAGATTGTCGTTGGCGTCACGGGCTCGATCGCCGCCTACAAGGCCTGCGAGCTCGTGCGCCTGTTTGTCAAGAGCGGCGCGGACGTCCACGTGGTCATGACCGACCACGCGAAGGAATTCGTCACGCCGCTCACGTTCCGCACGCTCAGCCGCAATCCCGTGCAGAACGCGATGTTCGCCGATCCGCTGGACTGGAAGCCGGGCCACATCGGCCTTGCGGAAAGCGCGGATCTGCTCGTCATCGCGCCGGCCACGGCGAACATCCTCGCGAAGATGGCGCATGGCCTTGCGGACGATCTGCTCAGTTCCGTGGCGCTGGCCACGCGCGCGCCGATTCTCGTGGCGCCCGCGATGAACACGGGCATGTGGGAGAACGCCGCCACGCAGGCGAACCTCGCCACGCTTCGCGCGCGCGGCGTGCGCTTTGTCGCGCCGGACGACGGCGCGCTCGCGTGCGGAACGGTGGGCGTGGGCCGCATGGCAGACCCCGCAGACATCGCGGAGGCGGTAATCGACCTCCTCAAGGCGGCGCCCGACGCGGACGCACGGCCATGACCGAGCGCGTTCCCTTTCAGACGCCGCGCATCGTGGCGTGGGAAGTGACGCGCCGCTGTCCGCTCAAGTGCCGTCACTGCCGCGCCGCCGCCGCCGACATCCAGTATGCCCGCGAACTGGACACGGACGAGTGCCGGCGCGTGATCGATTCGTTTGGCGCGCCGCCGCCCATGATCATCTGGACGGGTGGCGAACCCATGCTGCGCTCCGACATCCTCGAGCTCGTCGCCTACGCCACCGCGCGCGGCATCCGCAGCGTGATGGCGCCCTGCGGCATGCTCGTGACCGAGGAGCGTCTGCGCGCGCTCAAGGCCGCGGGCGTGATGGCCTGTTCCTTTTCGCTTGATGGCCCGGACGCCGCCTCGCACGACGCCTTCCGCGGCGTGTCCGGCGCCTTCGACAACGTCACGCGCGCCATGCGCGCCGCTGCCGCCGTCGGCATGCCGTTCCAGGTCAACACGACGGTCTCCACGCTCAATCTCGACCGTCTCGAGGAGATCCATGCCC
>CAVEDG010000122.1:0-5862 GCA_963614205.1 bacterium
GGGGGGGGCAAAATATTGCAGTTATACGCCGATGCGCGATCCTCTCGCGCACCTCTCTGCGGCGCATCGGCGAGCCGTCTCGCCTCGCGCCAAATGTCGGCGTTCTGCTTCATGCTGATCTGTCCGTGCGCCGCACAGTTTATCACATCTCCGTTCGCCGTGTCAAGCCCGATCGAGACGCCTGTCGCGACGGGCGTCTTTGCTACACGGGCAGTCGCGGCATGGGTGCGCTGGAGTATCGTCCGTCGCACTTCTATGTCAGAACTCGAAAAAAATGCAGGCGGGCGAATGGTATGACGCCAACTTCGACCCGGCGCTCGTTGTCGGGGAGAGCCCATGTGTTTCGGCCAACTTGCGTAATTGGCGCAGCGATGGGAATACAGAAATTGTAAATTCCACCCTTCTACCTTCCACCTTTCCACACTTGGCACACGAATTGCTAACAACAGGCCCAAAAGGATACACAGATGACAGAAGATCGACAGCGGGGGCTGTACCGCCCCGAGTATGAACACGATGCGTGCGGCGTGGGTCTCGTCGCGCGCCTGGACAACGTGGCGTCGCACGAGATCGTCGCCTCCGGCCTGACCGTGCTCAAGCGCCTGATGCACCGCGGCGCCACGGGCAACGACCCGCGCACGGGCGACGGCGCGGGGCTGCTGCTGCGGATTCCCGATGCGTTCTTCCGCAAGGTGATGCCGGGTCTGCCCGCCGTCTACGGCGTGGCGATGGTCTTCGGCGGCGTGGGCGAAGAGGAGACGGTCGAGGGCGTGGTGCGCGCGGAGGGCGCGGCCGTGCTCGGCTGGCGCGACGTGCCCGTGAACCCCGACGCGATCGGCGACGACGCGCGGCGCGTGATGCCGCGCATCCGCGAGCTCTTCATCGGCGCGCCCGCGCGCGCGGCCGGCGACGAGGCCGCCTTCGAGCGCGCGCTCTACGTGATCCGCCGCCAGATCGAGCAGAAGACGCGCGACGCCTACCTCTGCTCGTGCTCGTGCCGGACGATCGTCTACAAGGGTCTGCTGCTCGCCACGCAGATGGAGGCCTTCTACGCGGATCTCTCGGATCCGGACTTCGTCTCGCCCTTCGCGATCGTGCACCAGCGCTACTCCACGAACACGTTTCCGAGCTGGCCTCTCGCGCATCCCTTCCGCGCCCTCGCGCACAACGGCGAGATCAACGCGCTCAAGGGCAACCTCAACGCGCTCGCCGCGCGCGAAAGCTCGCTCGCCTCGCCGCTCTTCGGCGACGACCTGCGCAAGCTGCTGCCGCTCGTGAAGCCGGGACAGTCCGACTCCGCCTCGCTCGACAACATGTTCGAGCTGCTCGTGGCCGCCGGGCGCGACGCGCCGCACGCGATGCTCATGCTGCTGCCGCAGGCCTGGGGCGCCAAGTACCACATGGGCCACGACGTGCGCGGCTTCTACGAATACCACTCCGCCCTCATGGAGCCGTGGGACGGCCCGGCCGCCGTCGCCTTCACGGACGGCACGGGCGTGGGCGCCACCCTCGACCGCAACGGCCTGCGCCCCGCGCGCTGGACGCTCACGAAGCAGGGCCTCTTCGTGCTCGCCTCCGAGACGGGCGTGCTCGACATCCCCGCCGCCGACGTGGCCCGCCGCGGCCGCCTCAGGCCCGGCGCCATGCTCTGGCTCGATCTCGCGCACCACCGTCTGCTCGAGGATACCGAGCTCAAGACCTTCTACGCGCGCCGCCGGCCCTACCGCCGCTGGGTCGAGCAGAACCGCATCTCCATCCAGGGTCTCTTCACCGAGATCGTGCCCTCGCGCGCGCCCGCCGACCTCGTGGCCGAGCAGACGCGCTTCGGCTACACGCTCGAAGACCTCAACCTCATTCTGCGCCCGATGGCCGAGACCGGCCACGAGCCCGTGGGCGCCATGGGCAACGACGCCGCGCTCGCCGCCCTCTCGCGCCGGCCGCGGCTGCTCTTCGACTTCTTCAAGCAGCTCTTCGCGCAGGTCACGAACCCGCCGATCGACCCCATCCGCGAAGAGCTCGTGATGTCGCTCATGACCTACATCGGCAACGTGGGCAACATCCTGGACGAAACGCCCGCCCATGCGCACCTCATCAAGCTGCGCCGGCCCGTGCTGACCGACGACGAGCTCGCGCGCCTCTCGACCGTGGAAGACCGCGGCTTCGCCGCCGTGCGCCTGCCGATCGTCTTCCCGCGCGGGGGCGACGGCGCCGCCCTGCGCGCCGCGCTCGACCGCCTCTGCCGCACCGCGCTCGAGGCCGTGGAGAACGGCAACCGCATTCTCGTGCTGTCGGACCATCCGTCGGTGTGCGGCGCGGACGACGTGCCGATGCCGTCGCTGCTCGCCACCGCCGCCGTGAACCGCGCGCTCGTGAAGGCGGGCCGGCGGCCGTCGGTCGGGCTGATCGTGCAGTCCGGCGAAGTGCGCGAGGTGATGCACTACGCGCTGCTGCTCGGCTTCGGCGCGACGGCGGTCAACCCGTACCTCGCGCTTGCGACGGTCAGCGCGTGCGCACAGGACGGCGACCTCGTGAAGGCGGCCTCGAACTACGTCACCGCCGTCGACAAGGGTCTGCTCAAGATCATGTCCAAGATGGGCATCTCCACGCTGCGCTCGTACCGCAGCGCGCAGATCTTCGAGGCGATCGGCCTCTCGCGCGACGTGGTGCGCGAGTACTTCGGCGGCGTGGCCTCGCCCGTGGACGGCCTCGGGCTCGACGACATCGCCGCCGCCGCCAACCGCCGCGCCGCGCGCGCGCCGCTGCAGGCCACCCTGCCGCCCGGCGGCGAATACCGCGTGCGGCGCGAAGGCGAACACCACCTCTGGACGCCCACCGGGCTCGCCAACTTCCGCGAGGCCGTGCGCGCGAACGACTACGCGCGCTTCAGGGCCTACACGGACGAAATCGACGACCCGGCGCGCACCGCGATCACCCTGCGCTCGCAGTTCGTCTTCCGCCCGGCGACGCCGGTTCCGCTCGACGAGGTGGAGCCCGTGGAGTCCATCGTGAAGCACTTCGTGGGCGGCGCGATGTCGCTCGGCTCGCTCTCGCCGGAGGCGCACGAAACGATCGCGCTCGCGCTCAACGGCCTTGGCACGATGTCCAACTGCGGCGAAGGCGGCGAGAACGCGGAGCGCTTCGGCACCGACCGCAACTGCGGCATCAAGCAGGTGGCGTCGGGCCGCTTCGGCGTGACGATCGACTATCTGCGCCACGCGAAGGATCTGCAGATCAAGCTCGCGCAGGGCGCGAAGCCCGGCGAGGGCGGCCAGCTGCCCGCGCACAAGGTCAACGCCTTCGTGGGGCGGCTGCGCCACGCGAAGCCCGGCACCACGCTCATCTCGCCGCCGCCGCACCACGACATCTACTCGATCGAGGATCTGGCGCAGCTCATCTTCGACCTCAAGTGCGCGAACCCGCAGGCGCGCGTGAGCGTGAAGCTCGTTTCCGAGGCGGGCGTGGGCACGATCGCCGCGGGCGTGGCGAAGGCGCATGCCGACGTGGTGCTCATCTCCGGCTTCGACGGCGGCACCGGCGCGGCGCCGCTCACCTCGATGAAGCACGCGGGCCTGCCGTGGGAGCTCGGCCTCGCCGAAGCGCAGCAGACGCTCATCAAGAACGGGCTGCGCGGCCGCGTGAAGCTGCAGGTGGACGGCCAGCTGCGCACCGGCCGCGACGTGGTGATCGGCGCGCTGCTCGGCGCGGAGGAGTTCGGCTTCGGCACGTCGATGCTCGTGGCGCTCGGCTGCGTGCAGTGCCGCAACTGCAACCTCAACACCTGCCCCGTGGGCATCGCCACGCAGAACGAGGAACTGCGCCGCCACTTCGCCGGCACGGCCGAGCATCTGCAGACCTACTTCCGCTTTCTCGCCCAGGAGGTGCGCGAGCAGCTCGCCGCCCTTGGCCTGCGCTCCCTCGACGAGGCCGTGGGCCGCGCCGACCTGCTCGCCGGCGCCGACGACCGCTTCGACTTCACGCCGCTCTTCCACCGCGAGGCCGGCGCCGACACGCGCTTCAACCCGGCGCTGCCCGCACACGCGCTCGAGAACTACGACCGCCGCGAACTGCTGCCCGCGCTGGCGGCGGCGCTCGCCAAGGGCGAACCCTGCGCGCTCCGGCGCACCGTCACGAACGTGGACCGCACCGTGGGCGCCGAGCTCTCCGGCGAAGTCGCCGCACAGTACGGCGAGGCGGGTCTGCCCGACGGCACGCTCACGGTCGACTTCACCGGCACGGGCGGGCAGTCCTTCGCCGCCTTCCTCGCGCGCGGCGTCACCTTCAACCTGCGCGGCGCCGCGAACGACTACGTGGGCAAGGGCCTTTCCGGCGGCATCGTGACGATCGCCCCCGAGCCCGGCTTCACGGGCGCGGCCGAGGACAACGTGATCGCCGGCAACGTGATCGCCTACGGCGGCACCTCCGGCAAGATCTTCGTGAACGGCCAGGCCGGCGAGCGCTTCGGCATCCGCAACTCCGGCGTCACGCTCGTGGCCGAGGGCATTGGCGACCACGGCTGCGAATACATGACCGGCGGCAAGGTACTCGTGCTCGGCCCCACGGGCGTGAACTTCGCCGCAGGCATGACCGGCGGCGTCGCCTACGTCTACGACGAGGACGGCACGCTCGACCTCAACTCCAACCTCGACTCGATCGACCTCATGCCCGTGGAGGCCGGCTCGCCCGAAGAGGCCGACCTGCTCGCGCTCATGGACGAACACATCGCCCGCACCGGCTCCGCCAAGGCCACGCGCCTCCGCGCCGCCTGGGCCGACGTGCGCCCCAAGTTCGTCCGCGTCGTCCCCGTCAGGAGCTGACCGCTCTCACGGCCGGCGCAGGGTGGCGGAGGCGTAGCGGTCGTGGCCGGCGTAGTCGGGCTCGATGCGGATGTCGTCGAAGCCGGCGTCGAAGAAGAGCTTGCGCACGGCCTCGCCCTGACCGTCGCCGATCTCGAAGAACACGCCGCCGCCCGGCCGCAGCACGTTGAGCGCGTCGCCGATGAGGCGGTCGTAGAAGATCAGCCCGCTGGCGCCGCCGTCGAGCGCGGTCATCGGCTCGTAGTCGCGGATGCGCGGATCGAGCGTGGCGCAGTCGGCCGTGCGGATGTAGGGCGGATTCGAGACGAGCGCCGTGATGGTCTCGGGTTCGTCGAAGTCGTCGAGGCCATCCGCCACCACGAACGTCACGCGGCCTTCAAGGCCGCAGCGCGCGGCGTTTTCGCGCGCGAGCGCCACGGCGTCCGGCGAAATGTCGAGCCCGAGGAAATGGGCCTCGCCCGCGTATTCCCTGGCGAGCGCGAGGAGGATGCAGCCCGAGCCCGTGCCGACGTCGACGACGACGGGCTTCTCCGTTGTCGTCTTCGCCCGGTCTCGCAGGAACTTCAGCACGCGTGTGACGAGTTCCTCGGTCTCGGGCCGCGGAATCAGCGCGCGTTTGTCGCATGTGAGCGTGAGCGAGCGGAAGTCCCACTCGCCCAGCACGTACTGGATCGGCTCGCCCTTCACGAGCCGTGCCATGCCGCGCCGCATGGCCGCGAGATAGGCTTCTGACGGCGTCTCGGCCAGATGGGGCGAAAGAAAGCCGCGGCCGCATTTCAGCAGCCGCGCCATGAGAAGTTCCGTCGCCACGCGGGCGTCCGGAACGCCCCGGCCCTCGAGGTAGTCCCCGCCGAGCCGGAGGATGTCGTTCCAGGTCTTCACCGTCAGAACGGGAGGTCGTCGGAATCGCTCGCCGCGGCGTCCACGTTGGCGGGGGCTTCCGCCGGTTCGGGCGGCTGCGGCACGGGTTCCACGGAGCTGCCGTCGGCGTTCAACGCCTCGATCTTCCAGCCGGTGAGATCCGTGAAGTACTTCACGCCATTGGGGC
>CAVEDG010000123.1:0-5773 GCA_963614205.1 bacterium
CCCTATGGCAGAAACAGCGGCAGTTTATCCGGGCACGTTCGACCCGATGACGCGGGGGCACTTCGACCTCATCACGCGCGCGGCCGGTCTCTATGACCGGCTGATCGTGGCGGTGGCGGCCACAAGCGCGAAGAACGGCGCCCTCTACGACGCGGCGCACCGCCTCGACATGATCCGCGAGGACGTGAAGGGCGCGGGCCTCGCGAACGTCACCGTGGAGATCCTCGACACCCTGCTCGTCGATTTCTGCCGGAAGCGCGGCGTGCGCGTGGTCATCCGCGGCGTGCGCGTGTACTCCGACTTCGAGTACGAGTTCCAGATGGCGCTCACCAACCGCCGCATGGCGCCGGAGATCGAGACGCTCTTCATGATGCCGAGCGAGAACCTCGCCTACGTCACCGCGTCCACCGTGCGCGAGATCGCCCGCTACGGCGGCGACACGTCGCCCTTCGTCACCCCGGCCGTGCAGAAGCGCCTCGTCGCCCTGCGGCAGGAAAGGAAGGCCTAGCCCATGGACGAGAAGCTTGTCATCGACGTGGCGCGGCTGGACCGCGACGGGGAGTCGTTCACGGGCGTGGTGGACGACGCCGTGCTGGAGATCGACGGCGAACTGCTGCGCGCCTTCGGCGGCATCCGCTACGAGATCTTCGTGCAGCGCTTCGGCACGGAACTGCTCGCGCGCGGCACCCTCGCGCAGGATTTCGACGCCGTCTGCTCCCGGTGCGGCGGCGACTTCGACTTCACGCTGAAGGTGGACGACTTCACCGCCAGCGTGGAGGTCGACGACGCCACGGAGTTCGCCGATTTGACGGATGAACTCAGACAGAGTATAATATTGGCTTTACCGTCATACCCGGTCTGCCGGCCTGACTGCCGCGGCGTGTGCCCGATGTGCGGGAAGAACCTCAACGAGGGATCCTGCACGTGCAAGCACGTCGAGCGCGACAGTCGCTGGGGGGCGCTCGACGCCCTCGGACTGGGAACGCAAGAAGAACAAGATCGTTGAGTCGAACAAACAGAAAGAGAATGCATCATGGCATCACCTAAGAACAAGAAGTCCAAAATGCGCAAGCGCCAGCGCGTCGCCCAGCTCGAGAAGGCGACTCTCGCGGAAGTCCAGGCGTGCCCGAACTGCGGTGGCATGAAGCAGCCGCACCACGTGTGCCCGAACTGCGGCATGTACAACGGCCGTCAGGTTCTGTCCATTTCGGCCAAGTAACAAGGTCGGTATGACGCGCGTAGCGCTCGATGCGATGGGCGGCGACAAGGCCCCGGGCGAAATCGTCCGGGGCGGCGTCGAGGCCGCCGTCGGCCTGGAGGACGTGAAGGTCATCCTGGTCGGCGTGCAGGAGGCGATCGAGGCCGAGCTGGCCAAGTATCCGAAGGACGTGGAGAAGGCCCGCAAGCTGGGCCGCCTCGACGTCGTGCCGGCCACCGAAGTCCTGGAAATGGACGACGAGCCGGCGCGTTCGGTGCGCGCGAAGAAAGACTGCTCGATCAACGTCGCCATGCGGCTCGTCAAGGAGGGGAAGGCGGATGCGTTCGTGTCCGCCGGCAACTCCGGGGCCGTGTCGGCGAGCGCGATCTTCAATCTGGGGCGCATCCGGGGCGTGCACCGGCCCGCGATCGCCGCCATTCTGCCCACGCGGCGGCCCATTCGTCCCCTGCTCCTTCTGGACGCGGGAGCGAACATGGACTGCCATTCGGACTGGCTTGTGCAGTTCGCGATCATGGGCAGCGCCTATTCCAAGGCGGTCCTGCGCCGTACGAAGCCGCTTGTGGGTCTTCTCTCCATCGGGACGGAGGACTGCAAGGGCAACGAGATGACGAAGGAGACGTTCCCCCTGCTCAAGGAGGTGAAGGGCATTGACTTCCGCGGCAACGTGGAAGGCCATGACATCTTCCAGGGGCAGACGGACGTGGTCGTGTGCGACGGTTTCGTGGGCAACGTCGTGCTGAAGACCGCCGAATCGCTCGCGCATGCCGTGGGGTACTTCCTGAAGAAGGAGTGCTTCAAGGGCATTTCCCGCATTCTCGGCGCGGTGCTGCTCAAGGGCGCGTTCAAGTCGCTCAAGCAGCAGCTCGATCCGGACATCTACGGGGGCGCGCCGCTGCTGGGCGTGCCGGGCGCGGTGATCATTTCCCACGGTTCTTCCACGCACAAGGCGATCTACCACGCCGTGCGCGTGGGCGCCAACGCGGCGCGCAACGACGTCACGGGCCTCATCGCCCGCGCGATCGAGGACTACGAGTCCTCGCGCAAGACGCTCTAGCGTCTGTTCATTTTTCTTCGGGGCGTTGCACAGCCTGGTAGTGCGTCTGCTTTGGGAGCAGAATGTCGGAGGTTCAAATCCTCTCGCCCCGACCATGTGAAGCCCATTTTTCACTCGCGCAGGCGCACGCGGCGTGCTATACTATCTCCCTGCTATGAATATCGTCATTCTTCTGGGCGCCCCGGGATCGGGGAAGGGCACGGTCGCCGGCAAGCTGGCGGCCGATCACGCGAATCTCAAGCACGTGTCGAGCGGCGACCTGCTGCGCGGTGCGGTCGCAAAGGGCACGGAGGCCGGCAAGCAGGCCAAGTCCTTCATGGAGGAAGGCCGTCTCGTGCCCGATTCCCTCATCGCGACGATGATCAAGGACGTCGTGGCCGAGACGACGGGCGACGTCACGATGCTGCTCGACGGCTTCCCGCGCAACCTCGCCCAGGCCGAGATCCTCGCCGAGATGGGCGCGCCCGTCACGGGCGCCGTGCTCATCGACGTGCCCGACGCCATCATCCAGGACCGCATCGCGGGCCGCCGCACGTGCCCGAAGTGCAAGGCCGGCTACCATGTGAAGAACCTTCCGCCCAAGGTCGAGGGCGTGTGCGACGTGTGCGGCGAGAAGCTCGTGATCCGCAAGGACGACAACCCCGACACCGTCAAGGACCGCCTCGTCGTCTACCACCAGCAGACCGAGCCGCTCATTGCCTACTACCGCGACAAGGGCCTGCTCAAGAGCGTGGACGGCACCGCCGGCATCGACAACGTGGCGGCCGCCTTCCTGAAGGCCCTCTAAGACGGGACGCGGTGGCGATGAACGTCGACATCAAGACAAAGGCCGAGATCGACCGCATGCGCGTGGCGTGCCGCATGAGCGCGGAGGTGCGCGATCTCGCCGCCGCCGCCGCCGTGCCGGGCGCGACCACGGCGGACATCGATCGCGTGGTGCGCGACTACTGCCTCAAAAACAAGGTGGCGGCGAGCTTCCTCGGCTACGCGGGCTTTCCCGGGGCGATCTGCGTGAGCGTGAACGACGAAGTCATCCACGGCATTCCCGGCGACCGGGTGATCATGCCCGGCGATCTCGTGAAGTGCGATGTGGGCGTGAACACGCTCGGCTTCAACGGCGACACGAGCCGCACCGTGATGGTCGGCGTGACCGACCCCGAGGTGATCCGCCTCGTGGAGACCACGAAGAAGTGCCTGGCGGCGGGCATCGCCACCGCCGGCCCGGGCGTGCATCTGGGCGACGTGGGCTACGCCATCCAGAAGGTCGCGGAAGACGCCGGCTTCGGCATCGTGCGCGACTGGATCGGCCACGGCGTGGGCCGCACGGTGCACGAAGACCCCGAGGTGCCGAACTACGGCCGCCGCGGCACGAAGCTCGTGCTCAGGCCCGGCATGACCATCGCCATCGAGCCCATGATCACGCTCACGCTCAAGGGCGCCTCCACGTACGTGGACCGCTCGAACGGCTGGACCGTGATCACGCGCGACCACTGCATGGCCGCGCACTTCGAGCACACCGTCGCCATCACCGACGACGGCTGCGAGATTCTCACCGCGCCGGCGGACTACCCCTGACGCTTTTCCGGCGGACGAACCCGAAGGCGCCACGGTCGAACGGCGGCCGATTGTTCGCCCGCCGGATTTCCCCCTTCACCTTCAGCGGAGCCCCGCCATGACGACCGAAGATCCCGAATTGACCTTCATGCGCCGCGCCGGGGAACTGGCGCGGAAGAGCTGCGGCCAGACGCGCCCGAATCCGCCCGTGGGCGCCGTGGTCGTCGTGGGCGGCCGCATCGTCGGCGAAGGCCGGCATCGGCGCTGCGGCGGCGACCACGCCGAAGTCGCCGCGCTGAAGGAGGCGCGGAAGACGCTCGGCGGCGCGTCGCTCAAGGGCCGCGACGCCACGGTCTACTGCACGCTGGAGCCGTGCTCGAAGCCCGGGCGCGTGGGCGCCTGCTGCGACGCGCTCATCGCCGCGGGCGTGGCGCGCGTGGTGTGGGCGTGCGTGGACCCGAACCCGACGAACCGCGGCAAGGCGGCGCGCGCGCTGGGGCGCGCGGGCATCGCCACGGCCTGCTGGGCGCGCGACCGCGATCCGGCGCGGCGCTCGCTCGCCGACGCCATCTGGGCCGCGACGCTGCGCCCCTTCGCGAAGCACGTCACCACGGGGCTGCCCTACGTGACGGTGAAGCTCGCGATGTCGCTCGACGGCCGCATCTGCGACACGACGGGCGCCGCGCGGTGGATCTCGGGCCCCGCGTCGCTCCGCGAAACGGCCACCTGGCGCGAACGGGCGGACGTGGTGCTCGTGGGCGCGGAGACCGTGCGGCGCGACAATCCCTCCCTGCTCTGCCACACGCGGCGCAACGACAACCTCTGGCGCGCCGTCGTCTCGCGCAGCGGGCGGCTGCCGCCGGACGCGCAGATCTTCACCGACGCGGCGCGGGCGCGCACGCTCGTCTACCGCGACCCCGAGGAGGCCATCCGGGATCTCGGCGCGCGCGGCTTTCTGTCCGTGCTGTGCGAAGGCGGGCTCGAGCTCGCGCGCGCGTTGGCGGCGGCGAATCTCGTGGATGAATGGACGACGATCCTCGCGCCGCTCGTGATCGGCGCGCAGCCGCTCGCCGCCGCGCGCCGCTTCTCCCCCCTCGTGCCCGTGGCGCGGGGCGGCGACGTCTTCGCCACGGGCCGGAAGCTCTGAGGGGGCGCCGCGTGAAGATCGTCCACGTCATGGCGGGGCTGAGCGAGGCGAGCGGCATCGCCCAGGTCGCGCGCCGCTGGGCCCGGGAGCAGACGCTGCGCGGCGATGCGCCCGTGTTCGTGGCGCCGCGCTTCAAGTGGAATCCCGTCTACTTCTCGTTCGCGTTCGTCGCGCGCGCCGTGCGCGAGATCCGCGCGGCGGACGACGTCTGGGTGCACGGCAGCTGGACTTTCCCCGTCTGGTTCGGCGCGTTTCTCGCCACGCGCTTCGGAAAGCGCCTCACGGTCGTGCCGCACGGCAGCTTCGACCCGCGCCGCCTCGGCAACGCCTCCGGCTGGAAGAAGCGCCTCGTCGCGCCGCTCGACATCCACACTGTGCAACGTGCGGATGTGGCGCTGGCCCTGTGCGACGCCGAGGTGGACTGGATTCGCGCCTTTGCGCCGGGGGCGAAGGTGCGCCTCGCGCAGGTGCCCACGTTCTTCGCGGACGTGCCGCTGCGTCCCGTCGCCGCGTCGGGGCGCCCGCTGCGCGTGCTCTTTCTCGGCCGGGCGGAAGATCCGCTCAAGGGCGTGCGCTATCTGCGGGCGGCCGTGGAGGCGCTCAACGCCGCGGCGCCGCGCGTGGAGCTGCGCGTGGAGTCGGCCCTCTTCGGCGACGCGAAGGAGGCGGCGTGGGCGTGGTGCGACGTCTTCTGCCTGCCCACGCTGAGCGAGAACTACGGCCTCGTGGTCGCCGAGGCGCTGGAGCACGGCGCGCCCGTGATCGTCACGGACGGCGCCCCGGTCTGGCGCGACGCGCC
>CAVEDG010000124.1:0-5772 GCA_963614205.1 bacterium
GGGTGCGCTACCGCATCGACGGCGCGCTGCGCAAGATGGACTCGCCGCCGAAGCGTCTGCAGGGCGCCATCCTCTCGCGCATCAAGATCATGTCGAAGATCAAGATCTCCGAAAAGCGCATTCCGCAGGACGGCCGCATCCAGGTGAACGTGGGCGGGCGCGACCTCGACCTGCGCGTGTCGACGGTGCCGACGAACCACGGCGAGTCGATCGTGATGCGTATTCTCGACAAGTCCAACCTCTCGCTCGGTCTGCCGCAGCTGGGCTTTCTCTCGGACGACCAGAACAAGTTCGAGCGCTTCATCCACCTTTCCGACGGCGTGGTGCTCGTCACGGGGCCGACGGGCTCGGGCAAGTCCACCACGCTCTACGCCGCGCTGGGGCAGATCAATCTGCCGGACCGCAAGATCATCACGGTCGAGGACCCGGTGGAATACCAGATGAGCGGCATCAACCAGGTGCAGGTGAACCGCGACGTGGGGCTCGACTTCTCGGCCGCGCTGCGCTCGATTCTGCGTCAGGCGCCGAACATCGTGATGATCGGCGAAATCCGCGACGAGGAGACGGCGGGCATCGCGATGGAGGCGGCGCTCACGGGCCACCTCGTGTTCTCGACCCTGCACACGAACGACGCGCCGAGCGCGATCACGCGTCTGACGGATATGGGGTGCAAGCCGTTCCTCGTGGCGTCGGCCGTGCGCGCGTGCCTCGCGCAGCGTCTCGTGCGCGCGATCTGCACGAACTGCAAGGAGGAGTACACGCCCACCGAGCGCGACCTCAAGATGCTCGGCTCGATCGCGAAGGTCATCCCCGAGCACATGTACGTGGGCAAGGGCTGTGCGAAGTGCAACGGCGGCTACAAGGGCCGCAAGGGCATTTTCGAGATCTTCGAGGTGGACGACACCATCCAGCGTCTCATCTTCGACCACGCGCCTTCTACCGTGCTGCGCCAGCGCGCCCGCGAAATGGGCATGCGCACGCTGCGCGAGGACGGCATGCTCAAGGTCGCCTCCGGCATGACCTCCCTGCGCGAAGTGCTGCAGGCCACCATGGGCGACGCCGACTAATTCACGTATCTTTCACATTCCAAGGAGAACGATTTCATGGCTACCGACATTACGATGCGCGACCTGCTGCAGGCCACGATCAGCGAAGGCGCGAGCGATTTGCACGTGCGCGCCTACATGCCGCCCGAACTGCGCGTGCACGGCGAACTCGTGGCGATCGCGGACGACGCCTTCACGGAAGAGGACACCTTCACGCTCTGCCACGAGATCATGACGCCCGAACAGGTGGCCGACGTGGAGAAGAACGGCGGTTCCGACTTCGCGCTGTCGCACGAGGACGGCACGCGCTTCCGTGTCTCCGTGTTCAAGGAACGCAACCGCTGGGGCTGCGTGCTGCGTATGATTCCCTCCACGCTGCTCACGCTCGAGCAGATCGGTCTGCCGCCGACGATCAAGGAACTGCTCTTCAAGCCGCGCGGGCTTATCCTCGTGACCGGCCCGACGGGCTCCGGCAAATCGACCACGCTCGCCTCGATGATCGACGTGATCAACCGGCAGCGCGGCGTGCACATCATCACGATCGAAGACCCGATTGAATTCTACCACACGTCGAAGAAGTCGCTCATCACGCAGCGCGAAATCGGAGCGGACGTACCCTCTTTTGCCGAGGCCATCCGGCGCGCGCTGCGCCAGGACCCGGACGTGATCCTCGTGGGCGAAATGCGCGATCTCGAGACGATCGGCGCGGCCATCACCGCCGCCGAAACGGGCCACCTCGTGTTCGGCACGCTGCACACCACGGGCGCGGCCGAGACGATCGACCGCATTGTGGACGCCTTCCCGACGAACGAGCAGGAGCAGGTGCGCACGCAGCTTTCCTCGAGCCTGCAGGCCGTGATCTCGCAGATCCTGCTGCCGCGGCTCGGGCCGGACGGTCAGGTACATGGCCGCGTGGCCGCGTTCGAAATCATGCTCGCCACGCCGTCCATTCGCAGCCGCATTCGCGACAACAAGACGTTCCAGATCCGGTCCGACATCCAGACCGGCGCGAAGTTCGGCATGGTCACGCTCGACGCGTGCCTGATGGACCACTATCGCAACGGCCTCATCTCCTACGAAGACCTCATCACGAAGTCGCAGGAGCCCGAGGCGGTCGTCGCCAAGCTCAAGGAAGAAATGGGGCATCGCTAAATGGCGCAGAAGTTTGATCCGCTGCTCGACCTGCTCGTGCAGAACGGCGTGCTCGACCAGGCCGGCGTCGAGACGATTCAGGACGAACAGGCCAATTCCGGCGGCAAGACCGTGCGGGAGATCATCATCGACGGCGGCTACCTCGACGAGGATTCGCTGCTCGGCATGATGGCGGCCTACCAGGGCTGCGAGGTCGTGGATCTCTCGAAGATGGAGCTCGACGACGACACCGTCAACGCCATCCCCGCCTCCATCGCGCGCATGTACAACGTGCTGTGCGTGGGCGTGGACGCGAGCAGCGTGACGCTCGCCACCTCCAACCTCGTGGATCCGCGCGTCTCCGACGAAGTCTCCTTCTCGCTCTCGAAGGAAGTGCGCTTCGTCATGGCGCGCGAGAAGGACGTCAACGAGCGCATCGCCCAGCACTACGGCGACGCCGGCGACTCCGTGGCGGACATGCTGCGCAGCCTCGGCGAGGGCATGGAAGGCGACGACTCGCTCAAGGGCGACCCGAACGACGTGGCGGCCCTCGAGGGCGCGGCGAACAACAACGCCGTCGTCAAGTTCGTCAACATGATCCTCTACCAGGGCGTGGTCGACCGCGCGGCCGACATCCACATCGAGCCCTTCGAGCACGACTTCAAGATCCGCTACCGCGTGGACGGCGCGCTCTACGAAGTCAAGGCGCCGGACGTCTCGATGGCCCCCGCGATCATCTCGCGCGTGAAGATCATGGCGAACCTCAACATCGCCGAACGCCGCATCCCGCAGGACGGCCGCATCGCGATCACCGTGGCCGGGCGCCCCGTGGACCTGCGCGTGAGCTGCCTGCCCACGACGCACGGCGAGTCCGTGGTGATGCGTATTCTCGACCAGAGCGCGACCTCGCTCGACCTCGAAAACGTGGGCCTGCCCGAAGACGTGTACGAGCAGATCACGATGGACATCGAGAAGCCCAACGGCATCATCGTCGTGACCGGGCCGACCGGCTCCGGCAAGACGACCACGCTCTACTCCGTGCTGCGCCGCATCAACACGATCGACTCCAAGTTGCTCACCGCCGAGGAGCCTGTGGAATACGACATGGACGGCATCGTGCAGGTGCCGATCAACCACGAAGTGGGCAATACCTTTGCCAAGGTGCTGCGCGCCTTCCTGCGTCAGGACCCCGACATCATCATGGTCGGCGAAATCCGCGACCTCGAAACGGCCGAAATCGCCATTCAGGCCGCGCTCACGGGCCACCTCGTGTTCTCCACGCTGCACACGAACGACGCCGCCGGCGCCGTGATGCGTTTCGTCGACATGAACGTGGCGCCCTACATGGTCGCCTCCACGCTCGAGGCCGTGCTCGGCCAGCGCTTGCTGCGCACGTGCTGCAAGGAGTGCAAGGAGGGCTACGACCCCGACGACGAAACGCTCGACCGCATCAACCTGCAGCGCGACGAAATCGGCGGCCGCCAGTTCTTCTTCGGCAAGGGCTGCAAGACGTGCAACGGCACGGGCTACAAGGGCCGCAAGGCGATCTTCGAGTACCTGCGCGTGACGAACCCGATCCGCGAGCTCATCAACGCGCGTTCGCCCACGCTCATCATCCGCGAAAAGGCGCGCGAGCTGGGCATGCGCACGATGCGCGAGGACGGCGTGCGCGCGATCCTCGACGGCTACACCACGGTGGACGAAGTGCTGAGATACACATGACAGGAGAGTGCTTAGTGCGGAGTGCTTAGTGCTTAGTGCGGAGTGCTTAGTGCGGAGTGCTTGGTGCGGAGTGAGAGTGAGAAGATGGCTACGATGAAGAAGACGATGATTGGACTGGTGATGGGCGCGGCGCTGGCGACGGCGGGCGCGACCGTGGACGGCGTGGCGGCGAAGGTCAACGACGCCGTGATCACGATGGGCGACGTCGTGACCGAAATGCGGCGCGGCGCGGATCCCAAGCAGGACTTCCGCACGGCGTACAGCAACGCCGTGGAGGAGGCCATCGACCGCCGCCTCATCCTCGACGCGGCGCGCGAGAAGAAGCTCGAGATGCAGGAATGGCTCGTGGACAACCGCGTGCGCGAGATCGTGAAGGACAACTTCGAGGGCGACATGAACAAGCTCACCGCCGAGATCACGCGCTCGAAGGTGTCGCTCACCGACTGGCGCAACCAGATCCGCGACGACATGATCGTGAACGCGATGCGCTTCCAGATGGTCGACAAGGACGCCGTGCCCACGCCCGCCGCGA
Source organism: bacterium (assembly GCA_963614205.1). Lineage (GTDB taxonomy): Bacteria > Verrucomicrobiota > Kiritimatiellia > RFP12 > UBA1067 > RUG572. The sequence goes on from CAVEDG010000124.1 coordinate 4,432, forward strand.
TGCAGAACGAGTATCTCATGCACCGCGACCGCTACTGCCGCGAGGCGAAGACGAGCGTGCGCGTGATTCTGCTGAGGCCGCCGGCCGCGGACGACAAGACGACGCCCTCCGTGGAGGCGCGCGGCGAGGAGATCCTCGGTCGTCTCGCGAAGGGCGAGACCTTCGCCGATCTCGCCCGGAAGATGTCGAGCGATTCCCACGCGAAGGACGGCGGTCTCTGGAAGGACGTCAAGCCCGAGGAGGCGTTCCGCGCCGAGATCGCGGCGGAGATCGCCACGCTCAAGGTGGGCGAGACCTCGAAGCTGCTCAACCTCGACGGCTGGGGCTTCATCGTGCGCAAGGAGGCCGAATCGACCAATCAGCAGCTGTCCTTCGCGGAGGCCTACGAGGAGGTCCACCGCAACGTGCGCCGCGAACTGCTGAGGCAGCGCACGAAGGATTGGCTGGCGCGTCTGCGCGCGGCCGCCTACATCAAGATCTTCCCGATTCCCGACGCGCCGTGAATCTCACGAGTCCAGCGCAGGTCAAGGCCTGGTGCCAGGCCAACGACTTCCACCCGAACCGCGTGCTCGGGCAGAACTTCCTCATCGACCGCAACGCGCTGGAGGCGATCGTCGACGCGGCGGAGCTGCCGGCGGAGGGCGCGCGCGTGCTGGAGATCGGGCCGGGGCTCGGCGTGCTCACGGAGGAACTGCTGCGGCGCGGCGCGACCGTGACGGCGATCGAGAAGGATCCCGCGCTCGCGGCGCGTCTCGCCGACGCGCTCGGCAACCCGCCCGCGCTCACCGTGGTCGCCGGCGACGCGCTCGACTGCATCAAGGCGGGGCAGTGCGACGGCTTCCCCTTTCTCGTCTCGAACCTGCCCTATCAGGCCGGCACGCGGATTCTGCTGGAGATGATCAGGAGGGTGGGAGGAGACCGAACGGACGGGGGCAAGCCCCCGAACCCCCGAACGGACGGGGGCAAGCCCCCGAACCCCCCAGAGGTAATGGTTATCCTTGTTCAGGCCGAAGTCGCCGATCGCCTGGCGGCGGGGCCGGGCTCGAAGACGCGGGGGCTGGCGGGCGTGTGGGCGCAGCTCGACTACGACGTGAAGCCCGTGCGCAAGGTGGCGGCGAGCTGCTTCTGGCCGCGCCCGGAAGTGGGGTCCACGGTGGTGAAACTCGTGCGGCATCATCGCAACGACGCGCTCTCCGCCGAGACGCGCGCGCAGTTCCATCGCCTCACGAAGCAGGCGTTCGAGCATCGGCGCAAGCAGCTCGGCGCGATCTTCCGCGAGTTGACCTTCACGGCCGTCGCGTCCAATGCCCGCGCCGAGCAGCTTTCCAACGCCGACTGGCT
>CAVEDG010000125.1:0-5771 GCA_963614205.1 bacterium
CGGGCGGCAAGGTGCTCGCCGTCACGCTCGCCACCGACAAGACGGCCGACGTTCCCCTCGTGCTGACGTTCGGGAACTGACGGCGGCCTAGCCGCCGTGCGCCACCAGCGGGCAGCGGGAGCAGTCCGGATGCACGGCGAGGCAGACCTCGTTGTGGATCTGCAGCAGCCCCTGCGCGAGGAGTCCGTTGCCGGCGTAGAGGGCGGGATTGTGGTCGCGCCCGAGCAGACGGAAGGCCGTGAGGCGCATGGGGGCGCAGAGGTCTTCGGGGCAGAGCCAGTCGGGAATCTGCGCGAGATGGCCTTCGGCGCGGGCGAACGGCGTGACGACGTTCGTGAGCAGCGCGGCCGCGCGCGCGACGCCCAGGCGGTTGCCGGTGGCCGCGCGCAGCAGCCGCAAGGCGGTGCGCTGACCGCTCGGCGTCTCCAGGCCGCAGGCGAACAGCTGCGGCAGCAGCGTCTCCCGCGTGCCGGCGAAGAGCGCGGCGGCCACCGCCATGCGCGCGGCGGGGCGGTTCGAGGGGCGCACGTGCGCCACGTGCCACGGCGTGCGCGGCGCCACGTCGAGCTCGGCCGCGCAGGCGAGCACGGCCTCGGCGGCGGATGCCGAAGCGGGCAGATCGCGCCACGGAATGCGCTGGGCGAGCGCGCGGAACGGCGCGGCGTTGTGCTTGTAGCCGAAGGCCGCCATCATCTCCTCGTAGAAGATCTGCTCCGGCGCGCTGCCGCGCCGCAGCGCGAGCGCGCGGAGTCGCCGCGCCTTCGCCTCAAGCCGCCGCCGCCCCGCCGCGCGCAGCAGCGCCGCGAGGTCGTCCGGCCGGCGCGCGAAGAGGTCTTCGCAGGGGCGGCGCGTGGCGGGGAGGTGCGCGTAGGGATAGGCGCCGAGGTCGATGTCGTCCGGCGTGAAGTCCGTGCGCGTGCGCAGGAAGTCGCCGAGACAGATCGAGAGGCAGCCCGGCGGCAACGTTTCGGGCGGCGGCCCGGCGTACCACGTCACGTGCGCAATCACGTGCGCGTAGTCGGGATTGCCCGCATGGCCGTGGACCGTCCAGTCCGCCGGGCGCACGTGGATCTCCACGTCGCCGCGGCGGCGTTCGCCGGCCGGGCCCACGTCGAGCGCCGCTCCGCGGAAGTCGGGTCCGGACTCCAGGTTCCAGAGGCCGGATTCCACGACGCGCACGGGCGCGCCGTCCGTCGTCCGGAGCAGGTCCGGACGGAGTTTGGCGTCGTACCAGAGGGCCTGCACGTGGCGCTCGGTGATCGGCGCGGGATCGAATGTCGAGGTCGGATTTTTCATACGCAATCAGTAAACCAAAAATCCGACCGTTTGTGTTTCAAATCGACCTCAAACTTTCATCAAGTTTTCATGAGGTCTCGCGCGAAGGCTTCGAGCTGTCGGGCGTGGTGTCGGGCGAACAGAGGCCGCGAGATCGTCGCGGAGCGGATGATCTCGGCCGTTTCGTCGCGCTGCGCCGCCCAGGCCTGCCGCAGGTCGTCCTGCAGGCCCGCGGCCGTTTCGTGCCGGTAGGCCGCCGTGAAGAGAGCGTCCACCGCGTCCGCGAGCCACCGGCAGTGAAGCCGGCGCAGCGGCTGGCAGAGCTGCACGAGCGCGACGAGCAGGCCCACGCCCGCGAGCGCGCCCGCCGCGATGGCGAACCACGGGAACGACCCATCGGCGGCGCGGAGCGCGCGCGCGACGAGCGCGCCCACGCCGCCGCCCACCGCGAGTCCGAGGCAGACCACGCCCAGGGCGATGCGGCCCAGGCGATACTTGGCCTCGTCGATCACGGCGATGCGGATCGCGAGCCCCATGAAGTCGAAGTAGGCGGCGGCGCGCACGGAGTCGGCGCGTCGCGCGGCGCCGTTCAGCAGCGTTTCGCGGAACTCGGCGCGGTGGCGCGCGAAGTCCGTGAAGTCCATTCCCGCCGGCGGCGTGGCGGGCGCGTCGCCCGTGTAGGTGGTGTAGATCTTGGGCAGATCCTTCGTGCGCAGCACGCGCGCGAGGTTCCAGCACACGGTGCCGTAGGCGCGCGCGAAGTCGTAGAGGCTCGTGAACTGGTCGCACTTGTTGAGCAGCACGCGCACCTTGAACTCGAGACCGCGCAGGTCGCGCGCGAAGACGTCGAGCGTCTCGCCCGTCGTGCCGGGCTTGTCGGGGTCGAAGAGGAAGAACACCGTGTCGGCGCGCTCCGCGAACTGGCGCACGGCGGCGTGGAAGTCGTAGTCGCGCGAAGCCGTGCCCGTGGCGGCGTCGATCATGCCGGGGCTGTCGATGAGCGTGAGGCGCCGCAGCACGTCGATCGGGCGAATCTTCACGCGCAGATGCTGCAGGAACATCGGCCCCAGCGCCTGCAGCGTCTCGAACTCCTTGGGCAGACGCGCAAGCGCGGCCGGGCCGTAGACATCCTCCGCCGTCTCGCCATGCTGGATCACGGTGAAGCCGTCGTCCGTAGGCGCCACGCCCGTATCCTGCACGGCGGCGCCGCCCAGCGCCCAGTTCACGAGCGAGGACTTCCCGGACGAATGATTGCCCAGAAAGAGCGCGCACGGCGTGCCGCCCACGGTCACGGTGGGACGCGAGAAGGCGTAGTAGTAGCGTTTCGCCCACGAGGCTTCGCGGCGGTAGGCGGACTGGATCTTCTCTTCGAACGTCGTCATGGCGTTGTCTTCCCTTCCTTGTCCTGTTCGCGCAGGCGCAGCTGGCCGCAGGCGGCCGCCACGTCCTTGCCGCGGCTGCGGCGCAGCATGGTCTGGATGCGCGCCTTCATGAGCACGTCGAGGAACGCGAGCTGCGTGGCCTCGTCGGGCGTGGCGAAATCGGGCCGGTGCTCCACGGGCGAAAGCGGAATGAGGTTGACCTTGCACGACGGCAGCTTCTTCAGCCGCCGCACGAGCTCCTCCGCGCAGGCGCGCGAATCGTTCACGCCCTTCACGAGCGTGTACTCGAAGGTGATCACGCGCCCCGTGGCGCGCGTGTAGGCGGCGCACGCCTCCAGCAGCTCGTCGATCGGCCAGCGCGTGTTCACGGGCATGAGCTGCGAGCGCAGCGCGTCGTTCGGCGCGTGCAGGGAGACGGAGAGCTCGAACTGCAGGCCTTCCGCCGCGAGACGCGCGAAGCCCGGCACCACGCCGCACGTGGAGAGCGTGATGTGGCGCGCGCCGAGGTTCGGGCCCTTGCCCGCGTTGAGCAGCTTCAGCGCGCGCAGCGTCGCGTCGTAGTTCGCAAACGGTTCGCCCATGCCCATCACCACGAGGTTCGTGAGGCAGAGCCCCGAGCCCTGGCGCTTCGTCTCGGGCGTGGCGAAGAGCCGCTGCGCCGTCATGACCTCCGCCACGATTTCATCCGCCGTGAGCGAACGCACGCAGCCGCGGCTGCCGCTTGCGCAGAAGGCGCAGCCCATCGCGCAGCCCACCTGCGTGGAGACGCACTGCGTGAGGCGGCCCTGCGCGGGAATGACCACGGTCTCGATGCACTCGCCGTCCGCGAGGCCGAGCAGCAGCTTCACGGTGCCGTCCGCCGCGCGGTCGGTCGCGCGCACCTCGGGCACGACGAGCGGGAATTCGGCCTTGAGCGTTTCGCGGAAGTCCTTGGGCAGCGTGGTCGCCGCGTCCCAGTCCTGGATCCAGTCGCGGTAGAGCGCCTGCAGGATCTGGTCGGCGCGGAAGGCGCGCAGGCCGCGGGAGACGAGGATGGGCTTCCATTCGTCGGGAAGGATGGACCAGGCGGGCGTCATCGGCATTCGATGCCTTTCAGGATTTCGTCGATGCGGTCGAGCACGTCGGCCTGCACGGCGTCGCCGCTCACGCCGAGCCGCAGCACGGCGCTTTCGAACTGGGCGTAGAGGATGTCGGTCATCACGTCGGCGTTGAGGTCCGCGCGGAATTCGCCGTGGCGGATGCCGAGCATGAGCAGGGTGTGCATGATGCGCTTGACGCCGATGGTGAACTGCATGATGCGGCGCGCCATGTCGTGGCCGGCGCGGCGCATGGCCATCACGTAGTCGATGATCACGCAGAGGAAGTCGCGGTTGTCGAAGAGCGTGGCCGTGACGACGGTGCAGATCTGGCGCAGGCGCGTGGCGGCGGAGGTCTTCGCGTGCATGATCTCGGTCTGCTTCTGCACGATGCGCCGGAGCACGAGGTTCACCGCGCCGTCGAAGATCTGCCGCTTGTTGCGGAAGTAGCGGTAGATCACGGTGCGCGCCACGCCGCTCGCCTCCGAGATTTCGCGGAAGGAGACGTCGCGGTAGCCGACCTTCGCGAAGAGGCGGATCGCGCTCGCGATGATTTCCTGTTCGCGCGCGAGATGGTCGATGGTCGTCTTCACGTCGCGGCGCCGTCCTTCGCCTTGCGCGTGAGCGCCACGAGCGTCTCGAAGCGCGCCGTGCGCGGGAACATGTCGAAGAGGCGCACGTCGGCGACGTCGTAGGCGGGCGCGAGCGCGGCGAGGTCGCGCGTGAGCGTGGCGGGGTCGCAGCTGACGTAGAGAATGCGCTGCGGCGCGCGCTTGGCGAGCCACGGCGGCACGTTCGCCTCCATGCCGCCGCGCGGCGGATCCACGATCACGAGGTGGTGCGCGCCGACCTTGATGCGGCCGAGGCTCGCGCCCACGCGCTCGCAGAAGAAGCTGCCCGGCACGCGCAGCGCCTCGGCGTTGCGCTTGGCGCACGCGATCGCCCCGCGGTCGCTTTCCACGCCCACGAGGCGCGGCGCCGTCTCGCCGAGGGCGCCGTTCTTCAGCGCCGCCGCGTGGCACGCAAGCCCGAACACGCCCACGCCGCAGTAGAGGTCGAGGATGTGCGGCGTCTCGGCCGCGCCCGCCGCGTAGAACTCCTGCACGGCCTTCACGAGCAGGTCGGCCACGACGGGATTCACCTGGTAGAAGCCGCCCGCGCCCACGCGGAAACGGCGCCCCGCCGTGGTCTCGTGCAGTTCGAGCCCGCGCGGCGCCTCGCCGAGCCACCAGTTCACGCCGTCGATCGGCGTCCAGCGGATCGTGACGTTGTCGGCCGCGCGCGCGCTCTGGCGCACGCTCTTCGCGCCCTGGGTGAGCAGCGCGAGCACGCCCGCGCGCACGTTGCCGAGCTCGGCGTTGATCGCCGGGCACGCGAGCGGATCCTGCCGCACGTCCACCACGCGGTGCCCCGGCTCCTCGCGGTAGCCGATCGCCCACGTGCCGTCGGCGCGGCGTTCGGTGTGGTACACGACCTTGTTGCGGTAGTGGAGCGGCTGCGGCGCGGGCACGACCGTCGGCGCGGGCGCGCGCGGCGCGACCTTCTGGAGGAAGTTCACGAGCTGGTCGCGCTTGAGGCGCATTTCCTCCTCGTACGTCACGCCCGCGTAGACCATGCCCGGCACCGTCTCGCCCGGGGCGCACCGCGCGGGCGACGCCTCCACGACCTCCTCGAGCCGCGCCCGCACAAAGCGCTTCTTCTGCTCCACGAGCGTGGCGCGCACGGTCTCGCCCGCAAACGCGCCCGCCACGAAGCACACGCGCCCGTCGCCGAGACGCCCCAGCCCCTCGCCGCCGTACACGTTCTTCGCGATCTTCAGCGTCACGGTCATCATGCCGCGCCTCCTTCCGGAAATGTCTCAAATCCTGTCGATGCGTGTTTCATGTGGCAAACAGTATACCACATCTGACTTTTCGTGGAATCGCCGCGCAGAAGTCACGATTTTATGGTACACTATCAAGCACCAAGTCAAGGAGTAGTTCGATGGCGTTGAACATTGTGAAGGAGATCGATGCGCGTGTCGCGGTGCGGCACGTGC